>JAYUFI010000357.1:0-15437 GCA_043738805.1 Planctomycetaceae bacterium
TCGAAGCTATCTCAAGCGAGGCGATGCGGCGGCTGTCGGTAAGCACGTCTTCGCGCGCGGACGAATTACCGCCGTCGAATATGAGCGAGTGGCGTATCCAGCGATTGCCAATGGCGAGATCAGTGTCCATGAATAAGTCGAATAAGTCGAACAGACCAAAAGGGTGGATGAGTCCCAATTGAGGCGCGGCTTCAGTTCGTATCGCTCATTCGGCCTAATGTTGCTCCCGCCTGCGTCGTCTACTTCTTTGGACGAATTCTCCAAGTTCCTGGAATTTACGCGACCGGTCTGCGCGTCGTAGCGCCAATTGCTTTCGGGGTCGCGGTGATCGGCTCGGAGAATCTGAACTCTGCCTCGTCTATCTAATTGGCAAGACCCCTCATGCCTCCCTAAACTCTCGCGTCCACTTGTTTTGAAATCTGAACTGGTTCAAGGACTTCCGCTCATGGCATCGACTCGGAAAATTTTCCGTGTGGTCGTGCAGACACAAGCCCGATACGCACGTGAGAGATGCGGCGAACGCACCCCTCGCGGACGCATCGGGCTTCTCTGGTTTTTCGTCTTGAGTCTGATCGCGGTCGGGCTGTCGTCTGTGGCGAATGCCCAAGACGCTGGCGGTGGCGCAGCAGCCGACCCGAAGGCGAAAGAGGCGGCCGAGGTCACGTGGGAGAAATTGATCTATTTGCCCTATCGCGAGCTGAGGACTGTCTTTGAAAAGCAAAAGGCGACGGTCTTCATGCCGTATATCGAGTACCTCAAGCTCATCGCGAAAGGGGAGATGCCGCAGCCGGGACAGCCGCCGGTACAGGCGGTGATTTCGGCGGCCAGTTATCGAGTGACGGTCGATCGCGATGTCGCTCGCATCGAAGCGGAGTACACAGTGCGAGTGCTCGGCAAAGCGTGGTCGGAGTTGCCGATGAAGTTCGGCAACGCGGCGGTCGGTGACGTCAGCAGCGAACCGATTGGTGACGCTAAGGCCGGCAAGGTTTTGCTGCGAGCGGCGGGTGACGGCAATTACTCGTTGCTGTTCCCGACGCCGGGCGAGCACAAAGTGAAGATTCAACTCGGCTCGCGAGTTCGCTCATCGCCCGATGGAAAGAGTTTTGATCTCGAAGTTCCGGCGGTTGGCATCACGAAGTTTGAACTGACGATTCCCGAAGTCGATCAAGCGGTCGAAGTGACTCCGTTGCTCGTGCGTCAGCCGATCGACGCGGTGAAGGGAAAAGAGACGAAGATCGCGGGCAACCTCGGTTCGGCAAGCCGCATCGGAGTGTTGTGGCATCCGAAGGCGAGCATCAAGCCGGAGATGGATTTGCTCGCCAGCGTGACGAATCACACGCAAGTGTCGATTGCCGATGGGCTGATTCACACGGACGCCTTCTTGCGATACGACGTGTTGCGAGGCGAGTTGACTCAACTGCGAGTTGTCGTTCCCAAGGGGGACCGCATCCTTGGCGTGTCATCGAATGATGCGAGCGTGAAGGGCTGGAAAGCGGCCGACGAGGCGAATCGGCAAGTGGTCACGATTGAATTGCTCAGCGGTGCTAAGAAAGCGTTGACGCTGGAAGTTCACACGGAACGATCGGCTCCCGTCGAAGCATTTGATGTCGTCGGCCTCAACGACAACGCTCCAGCGGCCGGTATTCATGCGTTGGACGTCGTGCGTGAAAGCGGCCAGTTGGTTGTGACCAAAGGTGCCGACTTGTTGCTGAATGTCGAGAAGCTCACCGGCCTGACTCGCATTGAAGAGGCGGAAGTCTTCGAGGCGATTCGTCGGCCGGGGGCGATGTCGTACAAATTCTATTCGCCGAAGGTGGAACTGAAGTTGCAAGCACGTTCGGTAGAGCCGCGAGTGCTGGTCGATCATCGGGTCAAACTGCAATTCCTGGATGACGAACTGCGGTCGAACACAGAACTGCATTACACGATCGAACGAGCCGGGTTGTTCGAGTTGCATCTGCGTGTCCCCGACAAATTCGTGGTCGACCGAGTCATCGGCCCGCCGCAGATCAAAGAGCATCCGGTCGAGACGAAAGAGGGCGTATCGACGCTACGAATTGTGCTCGACATGAAGCGAGACGGAGCGATTGCGTTCAACGTGATCGGGCACGTGCCGCTGGATGCAGCGGCAAAAACGCAAGAACTGGTGATGCCGTTGCTCGAACCGCTGAACGTCGAACGCGAGACCGGACAGGTCAGTATCTTCGCTGCTGAAGCGATCGAAGTGCTTACGGACGAGAAGATGATCAGAGGCGTACAGCCCGAACGAAATGCCGATGCGAACGCGCCGTTCGGTGCAGGAGCAAAGCTCGCTTCGGCATGGTCGTTCACTCGGCGGCCGGTCGAGATCCCAGTGAAGACAACTCGCCGTCCAACGCGGCTGACGGCGTCCGTCGCAACCACCATTCAAGCGAAGCCCGAAACGGCTGATGTGCGCACGACGCTGACGTATCACGTGCAGTTCGCTGGCTTAGACACGTTCCTCATCGCCGTGCCGGAAGCGGTCGGCGACTCGGTACAGATTCGTAGCGTGACAGAGTCAGGCGTACCCGCGATCAAGGAAAAGAAGAAAGCCGAGAAGGCCGTTAATGGTTGGCTGACGTGGACCGTGATCCTGCCGCGCGAAGCGATCGGCGAGGTGCCGTTTGAAATCACGTATGACTTGAAGACCGCTGTAAACGGAGCCGATGCCGCCACCAAGAAAGAAGGGAAGGGCGGCCCGATGCTCTCTTGGGAGCAAACGGTCTTGCCGGTGAAGGCGCTCGGCCTGGCGGGTGAGGAATCAAAAGCGGGCAAAGTGGAACTGGCGGACGTCTACGGTGAGATCACCGTGCAGAAAGACAAATCGCTGACCGTCACCGCTGAGACAAAGGGAGATGACCTGGAAGCGATTGACCCGCGCGAGCTGTCGCTGGTTGGACAAGAAGGCTCGCTCGCCTATCGGTATTACTCGCAGACCGCGTCACTGAAGGTGCTCGCCGCAAAGCATGAGATTCAGGAGGTCGTCGAAACGGTGATCTCGCGCGGGCTGGTTGAGGTCGTGGTCGATGAGGACAGCCGAGCCTCGTATCGCTGCCGCTACAAGCTCAAGACCTCCGAACGTCAGCGATTGCAAATCAATCTTCCGGCGAGTGCCGAGATTCTCGGCGTGTTGGTCGACAACAAATTGGTTTCGGCGGAAAAGGGCGAGAAGAACTCGGACGATCGCTGGGACACGTATTACGTGAGCGTCGCACGCGGAGCGAAATCAGACGAGACGTTTTCCATCACGGTCCAGTTCTTGGCGAAAGTGAATCCTCAAGCGTTCCAAGGTTGGAAAGGGGATCTGCGGCTGTTCATCCCGCGATTTGGCAAGCTCGATTCCACCGCGAAGGGAGTCGCGATCCAACAACTGCGAACCGTCGTTTGGGTTCCTGAAAAGTATTCTCTGGTCGGAACGCCCGATCGCTTCGTGCGTGAGCGCGATCAGCGTCTGACGCTGGAACTCGCTTTGAACGGCCATGTCTCCTCGCAAGTCAGACCCGCCGAATTGGAAAGTTGGATCGGCACCTCTTCGGTCGGCGTGGCGGACTTCGCGACGCAGGGGCAGGCGTTTGCGTATCACAATCTCGGAGGCGCGGAACACCTGCAAGTGACTTGGTGGAAGGTGAGCTACGCGGCCATCGTGGCGACGTGCGCGATGTTCTTGCTCGGACTGGTACTGATCCCGACGACGTGGCGCAATCGGCTTGGTTGGGTACTGGCGGCTGCGTTGATCGCAGTCTGTGCCGGTTTGAACGATGCCGACACAGTGCTTCACGGAGTCGCCGCCGCTCGCTGGGGCGTGGTGCTGATGTTCGGCTTGTGGATCGTGCAGTCGATCTTCGGAGCCGCGAAAAAATCCAACGGCAACACGTTTGATTGGTCCCAACCATTCCCCGCGACGGTCAGCCCGCCGCCAGAGTCGACATCAGTGAAATAACGAAGAAGAACCGCGTCGAACAAACTCCTCAAATTGATCTTTGCAATTCCTTCGCGCTCTTCACGCCTTTGCGGTGACCACAAACTTCAGATGAACCGCAAAGGCGCGAAGCACTCGAAGGAATTGCGTCCCTCGAAAACAACAGCAGAAGCAATCATGACCGACAACCACAAATTGTCTGACGCTTCAAACGGGCGTTGCTCGTCTGCCATTTCTCCTCCGTTCTCTCTGCTTCCTTCTGTTCAAAACAAAAACAGGTTTGAACAGAAGGGAACGGAGCGGAGCGGCAATGGTCGGTTCAATTCGGTGTTCGTGGCCTTGCTGATGGTGTTGATTGCCGGCATCGGTTCGATGGCGGTCGCGCAGGACATCGACGAGCTTCCGATGCGGCGCGTGTTCGTGCCGATTGATGATCTCGATGCCTTGATTGCGCGCGATCAGCGCGGCGTACTCTTGCCGAAGAATGAATTCCTCAAGCTGTACCGTGATGCTCAGAAGAACGTCCCGGCGGATCAAAAGGCTCCGGTCGGAGTCGTTGTTTCGGGAGCGACTTACTCCGCGCGGTTTGATGGCGAGCAGTTGTTGGTGACGGCGGAAATCAAACTCGCTCAGCTTCACGATGCGTGGCAGGCGATTCCGTTGCCGTTGGCGGGGATGTCGGTCGAACAGGCCAAGCTCGATGGTCAGGCGGCTAAGTTAGGGCGTGCCGATCAAAATCTCTTCTTGCTGAGCGATGCGAAGGGGGAGCATACCCTGACGCTGGAGCTGTCGGCTCCGCTGAATGCTGTTGGAGCGGATAAATTGGTGTCGCTGGGAGTGCTTCCGGGGATTGCTGCGAAGCTGAAAGTGGCCGTTCCGGCGGGGAAGCATCTGCACTTCGATGAGCTGTCGGTCGAACGTCCCGCCGCTGCGGATCAGCCGGCGAACTATGAGTTGGCAGTTGGCGGTCAACGCAACCTCGTCGCGTTGCAATTGACCGATCGGCAGCGCGAGCGAGCGACCGATTCGTTGCTGTTCGCGACGACGGGCTTCGGGTTGCGAGTTGCTCCCGGCGAAGTGACGTGGCATGCGGTGACCACATTGCAGGTGCATGGAACGCCGCTCGATCGGCTGGTCTGCGTCGTGCCCAAGACGTTGGAGATTACCGACGTCGATTCCAATGGGCTCGAAGCCTGGGAGCTTTCGGACAATCCTGACGATGCCACGACCACGCGGATCACGCTGAATTACCGGCAGTCGTTTGACGGTGCTCGGCGGATCGACTTTCGCGGCGTGATGGCCGTTCCGGCGGGTGAAGCTTGGCACGTGCCGACGTTGCGAATCAACCAAGTCACGTCGCACATCGGCCGAGCGTTGATCCAACACGCTCCGGCGGTGCGGCTGCGAACGGTCGTATCAACTGGCGTTCGCACCGCGACAGTCAGCGAGGCTGACCTCAAGCAAATCGGCACAGCGGGAGCGACCGATGCCGGGCAAGTCTCGTTGCTGTTCGATGTCTGGCAAGAAAACTTCTCACTCGGCTTCGTGGCGCAGCCGAAGGAGCAAACCGTTCAAGCCAGCATCGCATCGATCTTCGATCTCAACGCAAGCGGGCTGGACCTGATCACTGCTGCAACGGTCGAGACGTCGTTCGCTCCGTTGTTTGAAATCGAGCTGTCCTTGCCGGCCGAATGGCTCATCACGCAGGTCACGGTCAACGGTCAGCCGCTGCGTTGGGAAGTTCAGCCACGCGAGCCGGGGACGAACCACATTCGTATTCCGCTGCCACAACCGTTGAAGCCGGGAGTCGAAGCGAAGTTGCAGATCAACGCGCATCGCGATCCCGATGACTGGCCCGTCGAAGACGAGCCTGTCGAAGTCACGCTTCCAGAACTCCGTTTCCCGCAGTCGTCAGTCACCGAAGGAACGTACGTTATCAAGGCGGACGCGGACCTCGACGTTGTGCCGGGTGAGATCACCGGACTCGATCCCGCCAACGTGCCCGTCCCCGGAACTCGGCTCGGCTTCGCGTATCAAGACACGCGGTTCTCCGGCACTTTGAAGATCGAGCGCAAACCCTCGCGAGTCTCCGCACGCACGCTGACCTTCGCACGGCTCGACAAGCAAACGCTGCACACGCACTTTGAAGCGGAGTTGGACATCACCGGCGGCGGCTTACGAGTCTTGGAAGTCGCGCTGCCGGAAACGGCGGGCAAAGATCTACGATTTCAAATGGTCAATGCCGGTGGACGGATCGTCGAACAAACTTCACGAGTTGGTGAGAACGGCGAGCTGATTTGGACGCTACGCTTGGATCGGCATTTGGTAGGAACGGCCACGCTAGTCGTGACGAGTGTTGTCGCGCGAGCACAGGCGAACGGGGGGCGTAAGCCCCCTGGTCCGAACGACCAAACGACCGTGCCTGCGTCCGCGAATGAACCAGGGGGCTCACGCCCCCCGTTCGCCTCAAACATTCCGCACCAACGCATCATCCAAGCCGATCGGCAGCATGGTTTCATCGCCATTGAAGCCGAGGGGGATCAACGACTGACCGTCACGGCGATCGACGCGAACAAAGCGAACCTTGCCGAAGTCGATCCGATCGACTTGCCGGTTCCGTCGGCATACGCGCCGACTCAGCGGATCGTCTCTGCGTTTCGGTATTTCACCGGGGCTCCCAGCATCACGATCGCCGACGAACGCTTTGATCGACTCCCGGTGCCGACGGCGATCTGCCGAGAAGCCAAGATCACCAGCATCCTCAGCGCAGCGGGTGAGTTCCAACATCAAGCGAAGTTCGCTTTCACAGCCGTTGGCGTGCAGAGCCTACGAGTGCGATTTGCGAACGACCCCACAGTAGAACGGATTTCCAATCCGTTCGCTGATTCGTCAACAACGCAGAAAGCGGCAGCAAAGACTACAGACGCGAAGAGCGAGAACGGTTTGGAAAACCGTTCTACGGAAGAGCGAGCCACTCTGTGGGCCGCGTTGGTGGATGGCCGGCCGGTTGAAGTTCGGCGCACAGCGGAGGCGTTTTTGATTCCGCTCCCCGCTTCGGACGATCCGACTGTTGAGCGGCAGCTTGAGTTGTTCTATCGCACGCGCGTCCCCGCTTTGCGCGGTGCCGGCGAGTTGCGGCAGCCCCCTCCCGAACTGACGGTGCTCAACGGAGCGGGCGTGTCGCAGCCGATGCAGGTGCTCGACCAACAATGGGAACTCCGTTATCCGCAAGACCTGTTGCTGACCGACAGCAAAGGAGCCTTCGTTCCCGACTCGCCGCTACGCACGAGCAATTGGCTCACTCGCCTGCCGCAGAAGTTGGCGATGCCGACATGGCATAACGCCGGACGAATGGTTGGTGCGATTGTGTTTTTGCTCGTGGTACTTTTCTTTGTCTGGTTCGGCCTTCGATGGGGATGGATCGGTGGAATCAGTTTGTCGTTGTTGGTACTCGGAGGCGTCTGCTTCCTTTTCACTTTTGCTCGCCAAGAACAAAAGAACGCCACGAACTTCGCTGCATCAGTCAAGAGCATCGATGGCGTTCGCGGATTCGGCGTCAACGACAACGCTGACGATGGAGATGGGAAATCGGTCGATTTCTTCGGTGGCTTAGGAGTCACGGGCGGAATACCTCGCGCCGGTGGTGCCGGAGCGCCGGCCGCTCTCGAGAAGACTGTGCTGGAATCAGAATCGTTGGAGGAACGGCCAACGCCTCAGTCGGAAGAGAAGATGCCACAGAAGAAGATGGCGGCGAAAGGTCAACCGTTGTTCGCTGACGATAGCCCGCAAATGAAGGAACGAGTTCGTGCGTCGAAGAGCGCTGAAATGGATGGACCAGCCGCAGCGTCACCAACCGACGGAGAGTCAAAGCAACGCTCTGATCTGGCCGGCATCACCAATCGGTTCAACAAGCTGATGGGTGAGCAACGTTTCGCCGAAGCGGAGGTCTTCGCCAAACAGGCTAAGGAACTCGCGCCGAATGATCCGGTCGCGGAGACAATGATCTACAAGTCGCGACTCGCGAGACGTGTCGCCGCTAGTGACAAGTTGAAGGACGCCAAAGAACAGGGCTTCTGGTCGGCGCTCGACTCCGTCGAATCGGCTGGAGTTCCATTCGATAACGGCAAATCGGCTCGTCTTAGAAAAGAGAAAGTCGAACAGCGTCATGTGGCAATTGCAGAACGCGGCGAACGTCTGGAGGGTCAGGTATTTGATCAGTCGCGAGAGTCCGTTGAGTTGGGGCACATTCCATTTCCAGACGCTGAAGCGGGCGGGCTGTTGTCGCTGACGATGGCGTTGGAAGGTCAGGCGGATGCGGCGGTGAAAAAGTTTCGGTATCTCGGCACGGAGACGGCCGGGAACGGGATTGGGTTGGAACTCGTTTACGAGAACCGAGCGGCGGGTTGGACGGGTCGCTGGTTCTGGATCGCCGCGCTGGCGTTTGTCGCTTGGCTTGTTCCGCTGACCGCTCGCAACGTGCGCGTGCTTTGGAGCATTCTGGGACTAACGCTGCCGTTGGCTTTGGCACCGCTCGCGCCGTTGCCGTGGCAGAACACGCTCGACGGAGTCTTCTTCGGGACGCTCGCGGCAATCGCGCTGTGGACGTCGCGATGTCTGTGCGAGTCGTTCTGTTGTGCTCTGCCGCGCATGAAGACGAAAGCGTTTTGGAGCCGCTCGCTGAGCCGCAACACCGCGACGCTGATCCTCGGCGCGACTTTGCTCGGTTCGGCGACGTCGGCCTTTGCTCAACCGGCGGCGGCCGTTCCGGCTCCGCCCGCGAATCCGAATCCGGATGTTCCGGCAGAGCCGACTATCGTCGTGCCGTATGACGATCCGAAGAATCCGCTGGCAGCGGAACGAGTCTTCTTGCCGCATGCCAAATTCATTGAGCTCTGGAACGCCGCACATCCGAAACAGCGCGTGGTTGCGAACGCTCCGCAAGAGGGATTGGTCGCGGAGGCGTTGTTTGTGGTGACGCCGCTGCCGAAAAAAGCGGATGCCGAAGGGCCGGCGCTCGCTCGCGTGGTGGCTCGCGTGACGTTGTTTTCGTTTCGCTCGCAGCAAGTCGTGTTGCCGATCCCGCTGCGATTGACGTCGCTCAGCGAGGCCACGTTGGACGACAAGCCCGCGCCGATTGTGGTGCATGAAGAAAACGGCTCATCGCGGCTGCATGTCGTATTGGACAAACCCGGCCTGCATGTGCTCGACCTGACCGCCGAGTTGCCGATCCAACAAGCTGGCCCAGCAGGGCAGTTGATGCTGTCGCTCGACCCGTTGCCGTCGGCTCGGATGTTGTTCGTTCCCGATGCCGAGGTCACGTTCCGCGTGAACGGAGCGAGTAATACGTATCGCGCGCGGAAGGGTGTGCTTCCCGTAGGACGGTTTTCCAAACCGTCCGAGAAAGAAGCTGACGGTTTGGAAAACCGTCCTACGGTGGGGGGCGAGGTCACTTACTACGAAGTGCCGGTCAGTGCGGGGGGGAATGTGCGGCTTGCTTGGCAGCCGAAGCAAGCAGTCGGGGCGGTTGATGCCATTGTGCAAGCGGATTCAGCGACAGCGGTGCAAGTTGAAGACGCGGGAGTTCGCATCGTCTCCGGTTGGCAATTCAAAGTACCGCGAGGTTCGATCAACGACTTGTCGTTCTCGTTGCCGAAAGAACTCCGCGTGCGATCGATCGGCGGGGCGGATGTCGGCGGTTGGGAACTCAACGAGAACGACGACGGCCGGGCCTTACGAGTCTTCTTGCGTCGAGCCGTGAGCGATCAAACGGCGCTGGCATTTGAACTCTTCATGGAAGCAAAAATCGCTGGCGAACCGGTCTCGATCAAGGTGCCCGCGTTCGCGCCGTTGCAGGTGACTCGCGATTTCGGTGTGGTCGGACTGTTTGCCGCACCGCAGTTCGCGTTGCGGAATATCGCGACGAAAGGGCTGACGCAGATCAATGCGAATCAGTTCGTCTCGCCGGTCGCTCTGCCGGGAATCTCGACAGAGCCACTCAACGCCTTTCGCTACACGTCTCGTCCTTTTGAAATCAGTTTGACCGCCGGACGAAAGGCTCCCGAATCGACTGGCTTCGCGGAGCACGCGCTGGTGGTCGAACGGCGCAAGATTCGGATGTCGTCACGGCTGCGTTGGGAATTGGCAGGCGCGTTGCGGTCGAGCGTCAACGTGCAACTGCCCCCCGGTTGGTTGGCCGTCGATGTCGATGCGACGGCGCTGGAGGACTGGCATGTTGATCCCGGCACGAACGTGCTGACAGTCGAATTCACCGAACCGCGAATCGGTGCTGTCGAAGTGGTGCTACAAGGAAACGTCGCGAAGGAACCGGAAGACACGCTCGCCGAGATCACGCTTCCTGTGCCGCAAGAACTTTCAAAGCTGGTGACGCAAACGGCGGTCTGGTTCGACCCGGCGTATCAGGCCACGATCAACGCCTCGAACGGCTGGAAGACTTCCGATCCGGAACATTGCTCGGAAGAACTGCGATCAAAACTCGGCCGTCCGGCGAAGTTCGTGTTCACGTCGAACGCGCTCGCTCCGGAATTGCTCGGCTTTGATTTGGTGCGAGCGGTGCCGAAGCTGTCGGCGGATGCAGTGACGCTGCTCACGGTTTCTGATACCGCGATCGACTACTCGCTGGCGCTGCAATGGAAAATCACCGAAGCGGCCGCCGACACGTTTACGTTCACGACTCCCGATTGGTTGGCGGGCAAGTTGGATTTTCAAGGAGCGGGCATCCGACAGACCTCGTTCAAATCAGCCGGCAAAGAGAGCGGTCGAACTCGTTGGACAGTCACGCTGCAAGATCCGGTGGGCTCACGTTACTTCTTGCTGGCCACCGCGACGTTGCCGCCGCCGGAGAAGCGCACCGTCAGCGCGCCGACGATTTCTTTTGATCGCCGCGATGTCGTTGAAGGAGATGCTGCCGCTCCCGACACGGAGGGTGTGGAAATCGAAGTGCCGCACTCGCCGCTGGAGACACAGCGGCAATATGTCGTGCTGATCAATATGAGCGGCAATCAAGTCTCACCCGTGGGGAACGTCGGCGAAACGGTCCCGCGCGAAGAACTGCCAATCGTGGTCGATCAACGTTTGGTCGATCAAGCCGCCGCCGTGCTGCGAGTACGCACAGCGGAAGGTGACGCCGCGAAGTTGGCCGCGACACCGACATGGTCACTCAAGTCTTTCGCCGCTCAAGCGGGAGCACCTGCTTCAGTGAATCTCGCGGACCTGACGACGGTTCTCGCCGCCGACGGTACTTGGCGGATGCAAGCGATCTACACGATCAAGAACCGCTCGCGGCAGTTCCTCGCACTGCAATTGCCCGAAGGCTCGCAGGCGTTGTCGGTCTTTGTGGCCGATCAGCCGGCGCGGCTGGTTGAATTGAAACGCGAGGGAGGTAAGACCTATCAACTCGTCGCACTACCCAAGACCAGTGAGGCCGATCTGTCGTTCCAAGTGAAGTTAGTTTTGGCTGGACGGCTTGCGACCGGAGCGTTGCCGCGCGGATTAAAATTCTGGTCGCAGGATGTCGAACTTCCTGTCCCGACGGTGGTCTCGCAATCGGATGACAAGGAATACGGCATCCCGGTCGCGCGCACCTTGTGGGCCGTGCATGTGCCGCCGGAATGGTCCGCTTATCCACTCAACGATTCCAAGCGACACAATTTGTCGCAGCAGGTCGCAGACACCGCCGAGGTCGCTTACCGCGCCACGTGGCTGCAAGAAGCGAACGATCTGATGCGCGTGGTTGAAGGGAACTACAAAAGCTCGCAGAAGCTGCAAGCGCTGAACAACATCAAGCAACTTAGTCCGCAGATCAATGACAGCTCCGCAAGTATGCAATCACGCGGGTCCGACGAAGGTCGTAAACTTTCCGAAGCGGTAACTGAATTCAACGGCAAACTCGCCGACTTGGAAAGCCGAGTGATCATCGAAAACGAAGGGAACGACACCAACTTCTATGTCGCCAAAGACCAGCAACAAGCGGCAGAAGCGCGTGTCGCTCAGCAGCAGGCGGTCAAAGGTGCGAACGGTCGTCGCTTCTTCAGCCAAGGTGGCCAACAAGGTGGCAACGTCCAACGCGAAATCGTGAACCTCAACAACTACGACATCCTCACCAGCAATTCGGGTTCAGGAGTCATGAACGGTGAAGACCGCAACGGCAACGGACTGCTCGACCCCGGTGAAGACATCAACGGCGACGGCGTGCTCAACCTCGGTGATGTACGCGACTCACTTCTCGGAGCAAACGTGAACGGCCCGGAGAGCGGTCTGAAGTTCAAACTCAACGTCAACGACGCCAGCAAAGTTTTTCTAGAGGGTGCAAAGCCCCAAGGCCGCGTTACCAGCGGCAAGAAGGCTTACGCCAACAAAGGAGTTTCCGAAGAAGATCGAGCCAACCGCCGCAAGCAATCAGTCGATCAACTGCAAGACCTCAACCGATCCGTCGACAGCGGTAAGGTGGCTCAACAACAGCAAGCCCAGCAGCCTGCGAATCAACCGAATCAAAGCGCAGACTTCCGAGCGAGTTCGTCGAAAGCCAATGCAAGTGGAGCACCGGCTCAACAAAACGGGGCAGTGCTGGATGGCTTTAACGTTCCCCCATTTGGGAGCCAGATGCGAGGCGATCTGTCCGGGAAGAATCAGTCCGATCTCAACTACCGCCAACGAGGCCGCTACGGCAAGGCGTCCGGCAGCATGGGTGGCGGCGGTGGTGGTGGTTTCGGATTTGGTGGCCAGGGCGGAGGCGGCCAGCAAGGCGGCGGCAGCGGTCGTGGGAGCGGCACGCCACAACTTTCGTTTGGAGTTGGTGTGAACAGCAATTCGGGTCTCGTTGGCTCAATTGTGGCGGACGCCGGCAAGTTCGTTATGGCGACCGAACAAGTCCAACTCGAACACATTCCTTTCCCAGGCTGGACGCAGTCCGGTGGCTTGTCGTTGCCCATCGAGATTCAACGCGAAGGGAACGTCTTGCGGTTCTCTCGCGCGAGCGGTTCACCACGCTTGGCTCTGGCCGTGCGACCGAACGAGTCGGCTAAGCTGGGGCTCGGCTTAGTTTGGTCGGTAGTGTGGGCCGTGATCGCCGTCTGGTTGCTCAAGGTCGTCCGCGGCTCCGTGTGCCGGACGAGTTGGCGGCAAGTGACCTGCGGCCTGAGCGTGCTCGGATTGCTGGGCATGTTCTTCCTGCCGATGCCGCTGAGCGAACTCTGCTTCCTGATGTTCGCGCTCTCGACCATCGTGCTGGCGATTGGCGTCCTGCGTCACAAGCGTCAGAATGCCGCCGCGTAAACTTCTTGCTTCCAATGTAGCCTTCACCGCTCCGCGTGAAGTAAGTCGGTCGCGCGCTTGATGCCGGAATTCAACACGATGTTCTTCGCGTGCCCGGCTATCCTCACGCGGAGCGATGAGGGCTACTTGCACGCTCACGAATCTACGAACCGGAGATTTCCTTGTCGCACGAGTTGAGCGTGAACGTGGCGAAGGTCGAGATGCAGTTCGCATCTGGTCAACTCGGCGTGCGCGATGTGAATCTTGCGGTGCAGCGTGGAGAGTTGATCTCGTTGGTCGGCCCGTCGGGATGCGGGAAATCGACGCTGCTGCGAATGATCGCCGGGTTGATGGCTCCGACGGCGGGGACGTTGAGTGTGCAAGTGGGATCAGCGAATGACTCACGAACGGCCTTCGTCTTTCAAGACTCGAATCTGCTGCCGTGGCGGACAGTGTTTGACAACATTCGCTTGCCGCTCGAACTACGTGGCGTACCGTTTGACCAACAGAAGGTCGCCGTTGAAAACAGTCTCAAGTTGATCGGGCTCAAGCCAGATGACGCAACGAAGCGGCCGAGGATGCTCTCCGGGGGAATGCGGATGCGCGTCTCGCTGGCGCGGGCGTTGGTCACGCAGCCGGAGTTGCTGTTGCTCGATGAACCGTTCGCGGCGCTCGACGATTTGCTGCGGCAGTTGCTCAACGAAGAATTGCTCCGCATTTGGACCGAGCAACATTGGACCGGCTTGTTTGTAACTCACAACGTGGCCGAAGCGGTGTTCCTCAGCCAGCGTGTGCTGGTGATGAGCAAGTCGCCCGGTACGTTCATCGCAGACATTGCCGTGCCGTTCGCTCATCCACGCGATCCGGAGCTGCGCTCAACGCCCGAGTTTGCCAAGCTGACCGGCGAAGTCTCGCGACGCCTACGGGAGGCCGCGCGATGAAAAGAATCTTGCAGGCGGCGCTACCTCCGGCAGTGTTGTTGGCGTTGGTCATCGTTGCTTGGCATTACGCGGTCGTGGGATTTGGCATCAAGGCATTCTTGGTGCCGAAGCCAGCGAGTGTGCTCAAGGCGGCGATCGATGGTCGCAGCGAGTTGCTGCAAGCGGTCGGTTTGACGGCGGGGGCGGCAATCTCCGGATTCGCGAGCAGTCTGCTGTTCGGCACGTTCATCGCCTGTGTGTTTTCGCAGTCGGGAATGATTCGGCGTAGCTGTTATCCGTATGCGATCTTCTTGCAGACGGTGCCGATCATCGCCATCGCTCCGCTGATTGTGGTCTGGTTCGGCGCGGGAGTTGGGAGCGTGGTGTTGGTGTCGTTCATCATCAGCCTGTTCCCGATCATCACCAACGGGACGACCGGGCTATTGGCGATCGATCCAGATTTGCTCGACCTGTTTCGGCTGTACCGAGCCTCTCGCTGGCAAGTGCTGTGGAAGCTGCGGCTGCCGCACTCGGTGCCGTTCTTGGTCACGGGGGCGCGCACGTCGAGCGGCTTGGCTGTGGTGGGAGCGATCGTTGGTGAATTCTTCGCTGGCTATCAGGCCGAGAAGCACGGCTTGGGCTACGTCATCATGCAGGCCGCCGGCTTTTCACAAACCGACCGCCTGTTCGCCGCCGTGCTGGCTTCGACTTTTCTGGGCATTGCGATCTTTGGCCTGTCGACGCTTGTCGGTTCGACGGTGCTTCGGCGTTGGTCAGATTCCCGATAAATCGCATGGCGACGAATTTGGTTGTTCTTCCCCTCGCAATTTCTGCCGCTGGTCGCGCGCGATGCGTGAATCGCGTTGACTTTACCGGTCGGGTCAAGCCCGCTGGTTAAGGGGATGCTGAGAACTCCGAAGGTTCTGACAAGAGCAACCGTTTGGGTGGAAAACGGGTTCTGACGGTTCCGATAAGTTGCGTTGGATGACTTTGCCCAACAGCGCTCACTGGTTGGGACATCCGAGTTCGTGGGGTCAAGTTGCCTTCTGCGCTCTTTCGGAACAGCGCGACGACACAACTCACACAATAACGGTGGCACTGACCGGCTCTCTGGCTGGTTCACCGAAATCAAAGCCCATAGTTCCTAATGATCCAGGAGAGGACCATGCGACGAAGCAGTATTTTGGAATTGATTCGGCGATCCGCCGGAGCTCTGCTGCTGCTCGGAAGTGTTGGAGTAACTTCAGATTCGCTGACCGTCGCTCAAGACGCGAACTGTGCTTGCCCCACACCATCTTGTCAGCCGC
>JAYUFI010000358.1:0-15423 GCA_043738805.1 Planctomycetaceae bacterium
TTGAAGGAGTTATCCAATCGTCTTCCGACCGCTCAAGGGGACGACGAAATCAAAGGTGCGGCAATTAACGACGAGGCGAAGAAGCCGGAAGAAAAATCGGAGAAGCCGGCTGCTGAAGAGAAGAAACCGGAAGAGACGAAGGACGAAAAATCTCCGGCGGCTGAATCCACGGTGGGCGACAAGCCAGACTCAGTCGCACCGGCCAAGAAAACGGAGGCCGAAAAGTCAGACGCACCACAGAGCACTGAACCCGACGCAAAAACGGACACTCCAGCCAAAGCCAAGCCGACCGCAAAAGTTCCGGACGAGGCGGAGACGACCGATCCATTAACAGTGGATACCTTCGTGGGCGGTCTGCGTTCCGAGTTGGCCTTCAGTAGTGAAATCACCACCTCGACAGCAACTGCTTACTTGATGACGGAACTCCAGAAGATCAACAAGTCGTACACAGAGCCGGAAGCATTGTTCCGCATGAGTGGCTTGGAAGGATCTGGAACGACAGTCAAGGAAGGTGCCGTGCGGAACTATTCCAAGATGCTGCTGGAGGCCCGCACGACCCTGCCCACTGCCGACTTGGAAGCCGCTCTGTCCGTGATGAAAAAGACGATGGCGACAACTCCGATCTTTGAAGAAGTCAGCAACTTCGCCAGTTCTGTTGCCGAAGACATGCGTTACTTGGCGATCATCGCTCTGCTCGCCAGCGGTGCGGCCACGATCATTTACCTTTGGTTCCGATTTACGAAAGCGGACTTCGGGATCGCGGCTGTGATCGCCGTCTTCCACGACGTACTCTTTGTACTGGCCTGTTTGCCGATGGCGTACTACCTGTCAAAAATTCCAACCATCGGCCCATTGCTGGGACTGGATGACTTCAAATTGAACCTGTCGATCGTGGCCGCCTTCTTGACGATCATCGGATACTCACTCAACGACACCATCGTGATCTTCGACCGGGTCCGCGAAATCCGCGGCCGTAATCCCAACTTGACCGCTCAGATGGTCAACGACAGTGTCAATCAAACGCTCTCCCGCACGATCCTCACGGCGACCACCGTCTTCATCGTAGTCGCAATTCTGTACTTCGTCGGTGGCGAAGGGATTCACGGCTTTGCATTCTGCATGTTGATCGGAACGCTCGTCGGAACCTACAGTACTGTCTTCATCGCCAGCCCGTTCTTGTTGTGGATGATGAACCGCGAACAGAACCAAAACCGATCACTGGCAAATCGCAAATAGTTTTTCGCAATCGCGATTGCTTGAGCAAGAAAAGAAGCCCGGCTTTTCAGTGAGCCGGGCTTCTTTGTTGCGCGATCAAAATTCCAATCCTCTCCGATGAATGAACCGTCGTGATCAGTAAGCATTGGCTTAATGCAGCAGGTTGGTTGTTTCTTCGAGCAATTGATTTTCGATGCTGAAGGCTCGTGCGTTGACTTGGAAACCGCGCTGCGCCGTGATGAGTGCGGTGAATTCGACACCGACATCCACGTTGGAACTTTCGAGCACACCGCTTTGGATCGTTCCGGCGCCGCCCGCTTGAGCCGTCGTGATCACGGGGGAACCAGAACTCGGATTGGGGGCAAAATTGTTGTTCCCAACTCGCTCCAAGCCTTGGGGATTGGCAAAGGTCGCGACGGCGATCTGGGCCAGCGGCTCAGATCGGCCATTACTGAATTGGCCCATGATCACCCCGTTCTGTTGGACGGATTGATTGACCAGCGTCCCTTGAGCGAAACCGTCTTGTTGAGTCGAAGCAGCGGAGTTGAACCCGCCGAATTGCGTCAGTCCGTCAAAGCCTTTTTGCGATCCGAAGGAAAGCTGAATGGTTTGATTGGCTCCAAAGCCAGAGACGTTGGACATTTCAAACGTGATGCTGTCGTCCCCGTTTGTACCGCGAACGGCCTCGCCGAAGCTCCCCAACGACGTCTGTCCAGAGTTCGTCGCGCCGTCGGACAATTTCAAGGACATCTCACTTTGCCCCGTGGTGTTTGAAGTCAGTTGGATATTCCCAGAGGCATCCAACGACGCAGTCGCGCCATGAAATGAGCTGTTGATTGTGTCAAGGAGATCACTCACCGTTTTTCCCGCTGGCGAAAAGCTGACGGGGGTAATGGCTCGCCCGTCTGGTTCGGCTCCGGAAATCGTGATCACGTCCGTCGGTGTGTAGGCACCCTGCGTATGTTGATCGAGTTGGTCCAACGATGTCGCCAACGTGGCCGGAGCCCGTCCCTCCGTGAGCGGTTTCCCCATCGCAAGTATTTGTGCGGTTGCCGCTCCGGTGACACCGGCGAAGGATCCGTCTTCATTGAATTTCAAACCGGCCACGGAATTGTCTTCGCCGGAACGTTTGATTGTCCCTGCACCATCGTCGAGCGACGCGATGATGTTCCAAGATTTGTAGGTCTGCTTTTGGAAGGTAAACGTCAGGTTGTGAGCCGCGAATTGCCCATCGAAAATTTCCATCACGCTCGTTGTCGTCCCGCCCTTTTTACCCACGACCGATGGATCAAAGTTTGTGAAGTTCGTGGTGCCCGTCGAGGCATTTGCATCAGCCGGATCGCTCGCGAGAGACATCGTCAATTTAGAAGGACCAGCATTGTTTGCCGTCATCACAATGCGTCCGGAACTGTCCAAGCTGGCGGTCGCTCCCAGTCCTGGTGTCGCCGCAAGAAACGCGGTGTTGATCGTACTCAGGAGAGAACCCACCGTGTCGCTGCTCGTACCGGTCGCGGTGAATGCAGTATCAACGGTGGAGCCATCCGCACGCGAACCTTGAATCAAAATCCGGTCATCTGCGGCATAGGGTGCGACTGTCTGGTCGAGACTGTTGAGCGGTGTATTGAGCGTCGCGGGCTGGCCACCCGCAGTCAGCGCCTGTCCGGTCAACACGGTTGCCTGTGGCAAATCGGCGCGGGAATCGAGGTTCCCTTGAAACGCGATGCTCTCCGTGGCCTTCCCCGGAATTGTCATACCGTGTTGGATTGAGATGTCGTTGTTGCCAGGAATCTGAAATGCCGGAGCGGTTGCACTGCCTTCACCGACAGCACCGACTCGTTGCACGCGATCGCCCGTCGATGAGTCCACCAAGTAGTTCTGTGAATCGACCGAGAATGTTCCGGCACGAGTTGCCAGAAAATCTTTGCCGTGCCGGACGAGAAAGAAGCCATTGTCTTGAATCGCGAGATCGAGCGCGTTGCCAGTCGCTTCGGTGGTCCCTTGGGTGTAGTTCGTATCGACTCCCGCAACCTGCACGCCCAAACCAATCTGCACGGGATTGCGTCCGCCACTCGTCGATGTCGGCCCGCTGCTGCCCTCCAATTGCTCGGAGAACAGATTGGAGAAACGAATTCGCTGAGCCTTGTAGCCTGGTGTGTTCACGTTGGCCAAATTGTTGCCAACGACATCCAGCATTTCTTGGTGGACTTTAAGACCAGACGAACTGGCAAAGAGTGAGTTGAGCATGAGTGTCGGATCATTCGTGCAAAGGGCGTTTTGTCGCGTCCGTGCCCCACGTGATCCGTCACGTCTCCTGCTGACTCCTTTGAGTTGTCTGATTCGTAGCCCGGTTTTCCAAACCGAACTGTCCTGTCTGCGATGCCGCCCTGGCTTACGCTGCTGCGGCTGCCGTCATTCCTTGAACCTGAGTAATCGGGATCGACTGCCCGTCTACTTGCAGTTGTAAGCCACCATCGGCCACTGAAAAGCCTTGAACGTTTCCAGTGTGAATTGATTTGTCAGACGCTTGATAGGTCACACTCTTTCCGATCAAGCCTTCTCCCTGAGTGATCTGCTGCAATGACAGCAAGTCACCAAAGTTGGCATTGAGTTTTTCAATTCCCGCCAGTTGAGAAAACTGAGCTAATTGCGCCGTAAACTCCTGGTTTTTCATTGGCTCTAAAGGATCTTGGGCCTGTAGTTGAGCCACCAAAAGCTTCAGAAATTGATCACGGCTGACGTCAGCAGTCGTTCCGGCTGCTGACGCTGCGGCTGCGGTTGTGGCCATGAGTGTTGATCCTGAGAAAGCGCTGTATTGAGAAACCGAAGGCCGTTTTCTCGCGCAAATCACTCTCTCTAGTTCGATCCGCAGGCCGTGCTCTCCGTAGCCGTTTTGGAGGCTTCTGGCACAATCCCCGCATCCTGTGAACTTCACGAACTCGCTTCGGCGAGAACTGCGAGTCACTGTGTCAGAGTTATCACCATCAGGCCAAAATGTTGATGTGATCAATGTGTGCGCTAACCGAGCGAGTCACGAAAGATGGTTGCGACCAAGAACGTGACCTGACTGGCGTCGGAACGAAAGGCAACCGACCGTCTTGTCGTCCAAAATTCGACGACTGTTGTTGTCGGCTGTCACACGAGACGTTGCACTGCGCGAACGCGAGGCCGCGTTCCGCCAACGACTGCCGCAGATCGGGAAGCTGACTTTCGAGCATCTTCGTCGCCGCTTCGTCCCCAGCGATGAAACGCACGGACACGGCGTCATTGCTGAGCCGCAGATGAACTCGCACCATGCCGAGTTCCGGTGGGTCGAGTCGCAGATGCACCTCGACCGGCTGTCCCCCCGCGAGTTCGTGGCCGTGAGTTTGCACCGCGGCTGATATCTGCTCGGCCAACTGTGGCACGTTGAGTTGTTGAGGTCCGCGATCAGTAACTTCGGTTGGCTGAATCGTCGAGACGGCGAGTTCCGAAGTCACTCGCGAATCTGTGGCGACATGTCGATGCCGGAGATTCCTGTCTTCCAAATTTTCTTGTCGAGAGTCGAAAAAACGACCAGAAATTGCGGAGAATTCGCACGGTGGTTGCGTGTTTGAAACGACACTCGTTGTCACCGAAAGTGCTGGCGAATCAATGCTCACAACGGCTTTTGTCGCCGAGTTGGGCTCATCTAGTCTTGCCGAAATCGTTAGCGAAGTGTGTTGCGAATGTGGCTCAAGAACCGGTAACGGCACAACAACGCTCGATTGATTCGATTGAATTGCCGACGGCACCGATGACTCAACGTAAGTGGACTGAGTTGTCGCGCTGATCTCTGTTGAGGCTGTTGCGGGCTTCGGTGAGTTCATTGCCGCTTCAAGTACCTGGCTAACTGGCTGCGATTGCTGGCCATCGCGGACTGCGACCGCTGTTGAGTCAGCGATTGCCGGAAGTGCTGTGCTTGGACCTTGTTCGTTGTTGAAAGCGACAGTTGATACGGTTGATGACGTTGCCAGGACTGTCGGAGAGGGCGCTGGCAACCTCGATGTTACCAGCGGAGGAGCGATTTGTTCTGGACGCGACAACGCGACATCGCCACCCAGCGCCGGAGTCGCGGCGATGTTCGGAACGGAAAGAGCTGACGCAGTCAACGCTGTTGCGTTTGCGGCCGTCGGCTGCGCGGCAGGAAGCGGCGGCGATTGCTGCGGCAGATTCTGCGGAACATTGAACATGGCCAAGACCGCATCGAAGGCGGTGATTGATTGACCGGCCTGCGCTGAATCGGCTTTGTTCGCATCGGTCGGTGCTGGTGCGGCATCAAGCGACGACGGTCCCGTGCTTGGCCCGCAACTGAGCAAGCTGGGCAAGCCCGTTTCACTAGGTGCGGTGTTCGTAAGTGTCGAAGCGATTTTCATAAGACTCTCAGGACTGTTCCTACCGAAAGTGATCGTGTCGTGGATTGTCATTGCATCATGATGGCTCTGCGCGCGAAATGGATTTCGCGAATCAACGCGTGAATGGAACTCCGATGACCGAAACGACAGTCTCGTTGACGCTACCGATTCGTCGTGTTGTGCTCGGTGCTGTGACAACTCCGGCACCTGATTGGCTGCAGGCGCAACATCGGCGCGTCGTTCAATTCGCATCGGCGACTTCGCACGAATCGAAGGCGTATCGAGCGGCGAATTCTGCCGCCAGTGCAGAACACGAAACGCGACTACGCGAGCGGATCGAGTCGCTGGAATTGGCGTGTGATCAACTGCAACACGCCGCCACAACGATGCAGATTCATTGGCAACAGATCATTCTTCCTGAAGTGCAGCGAACCGCAATCGAACTCGCTCACGCGATCGCCGCGAAGCTGGTACTCGACCGAGTTCACAGCGATCAGTTCCCAATTGAGAACCTCGTGCATGAAGTGGTCGAGCGGTTAAACACGGATCAGCCCGTCGTCGTGAAGCTGCATCCGGCTGATCTTGCCGTTTGGCAGCAGCACGTTGAATCACACATCTCGACAACGGCACTCGGCGATCATGTCAAAGTTCAAGCCGACAAGACTCTCGCTCGCGGTGACTGCCAAGCATCGTCGGGTGAAGTGTCGATCGTTTACGAATTGCGGCGACAGATTGAAGAACTGCGGGTTCAGTTGGTTTCGTAGTTATCCCAATAAACCATCCATCAGGTGAGCCGGGCGGCGTCAGCCCTCGGACAAAACGATTCACGGAAAAGTGTCCAGGGGCTGACGCTGCCCGGCTCACCAAATTGCGTTTACGAAAAGCACCGACTCCCCCAAGGCCATCCATGCTCTCAGCAACTCTCGAACGTCTGAAACGTGAAGTCGATGCACACGACGGATTCCGTGTGCAGAGCCGCTTGCGAATCGCTGAGGACGGACTCGCATGTGCTTTGCCAGCGGCAGTTGGAGATCAATGTCTCATCCTTGAACCGAGCGGTCGTGAAGTGCCCGCAGAAGTTGTCGGTTTCACGCGCGGACTGGCACGGTTGGCTCCGTTTGAACATGCCGAAGAACTGCGATCGGGAATGTCCGTTACTCGATCGCCGCAACGGCGCTCTGTTCCTGTAGGACAAGGCTTGTTGGGGCGAGTACTCGACGGCTTAGGCCGACCGCTTGATGGTCGAGGTCCGATCCGTCCGACCGAGAAACGACTCGTCCGCAACGCGCCGCCGCCGGCACTTGAGCGTGAGCGAATCGAGCGACCATTTATTACCGGTCAAAAAGCAATCGACAGTTTTTTGTTGTGCGGACGAGGTCAGCGGCTGGGCATCTTTGCCGGCAGCGGCGTCGGCAAGAGCACGTTGCTGGGGAACATTGCGAAGACCGCCGAAGCGGACCTCAACGTGATCTGCCTCGTCGGCGAGCGCGGTTGCGAATTACGTCCGTTCTTAGAAGACAGCTTGGGCGAGATCGGCTTGAAGAAGTCGGTCGTCGTGATCTCTAGTTGCGAACAACTGCCGTTGATGCGGATTCGCGCCGTCGAAACTGCGATTAGTATTGCTGATTCGTTTCGTAGTCGCGGCGCGAACGTGCTGTTCTTTCTCGACAGTCTGACACGGCTGGCGATGGCTCAGCGCGAACTCGGCTTGAGTCTCGGAGAACCGCCGAGTGCGCGGGGGTACACACCGTCGGTGTTTCAATTACTGGCCAATACCGTCGAGCAACTCGGCAACGGAGCGACCGGCAGCATCACCGGATTCTTGACGGTGCTCGTCGAGGGCGATGACCTCGGCGAACCGGTCGCGGATTCAGCTCGCTCTCTGCTCGATGGCCACATCGTGCTCGACCGCAAGCTTGGTGAAGCAGGTCACTTCCCGGCGATCAGCATTTCGCAAAGTGTCAGCCGTGCATTCCTCAGCGTGACAGACAAAGCTCATCAAGCCGCCGCTCGAAAACTCCGAGCAGTCATGGCCATGCACGCCGAAGTCCAAGACTTGATCCGCATTGGAGCCTATCAAAAGGGAACCAGTCCGCAGATTGACAAGGTCATCGAACTGATGCCCGCGATCACTTCGTTTCTGCGACAGACGACCGGCGAACAATTCAAGTTTGCTGAAACTCGCGCGGCGATGGAGCAGATCGCGGCACGTTGGACCTATTCAAATTAGCCCAAGGAACGCACGAAAAGACACGGAAGGAAGACATTGATGTCCGGGGGCTAACGTCCAATGACACTGACTTTAGGGAGCCACGGTCGCCAGATAGTGGGAGTTCGTGGGCATAAAACAAATTCACCATGAAGCGTTTTCATTTTCAACTCGAAAAACTCTTGCGGTATCATCAGCAGCGGCAGAAGCAAGCGGAACTGATGTTGGCTCACGCTGGCCGAGAGCGAGCGGCGGCTCAAGAAGCCGTGCAAGAGTTGGAACGGCGCATCGACATCACTTGTCGGCTGCCTGAACGTGTCGGGCGGTTGATCGAGCCCGCACTTCGCGAGCAATCGTTGCGACATGCTCAGCAACTCAGCGAGACCTTGCAACGTGCTCAAAATCGCCTCAAGGAGGCCGATCGTCGGTTTCGAGAAGCTCAAGGTCAGTACACGGCGGTGACTCAACAGGTCGAAGCGTTGTTGCATCTCCGTTCACAACGCTGGGAAGAACATCTCGATGAGGGGAACCGCCAGCAGCAAATTGAACTCGACGACATCGTGATGAAGCAGTGGTCGAGACGTGCGGTGCTGACGAATGAACCACTCGAAAAATTAGACCTCTCGGTGGTGATTGAGGATTCAAGATCATGAAGACGGCGATCCAACTGCTGCTGGTGATGCTGCTCTTTGGCGGAGCGGCAGCCAGCGGGACTCTGTTTTGGCAGAAGCATCAGACGGAGTTGCGGTCAGCCATTCAGCGCGCGGAAGTAGCTGAAGCGAAGGCGAATGAAAATCCGTTGGACGGCCTGGAAAAGCCGACCGAAAAACCGGCTGATACCCATGAAGAGCCGGTCGAAGAAAAGCCGGAACCCCCCGTTGCCGTGCGACCGCCGTTTGTCGAAGGGGTCGATGAAAGCAGCCAGCTTGTTGTGTCGCTCAATCAACGACTGCGTGTCACTCACGAGAAAGAACGCAAGCTTGAAGAGCGGCAAGCAGCCATGCAACTGATTTTCGCGGACGTTCGCTCCGAGCAGGTTGAGATCAACAAACTTCGTCAGCAAGTGAATGAAGAGCTCAGCAAATCGTCGCGGTCGGTTCAAGACGCTTTGAAGGCCGCTCAAACCGAGCGAGATCAGGCCCACGAGGAACTCGGCAAGTCATCGCAATCGGCTCAGGACGCTTTGAAAGCGGTCCAAACCGAACGTGAATTGCTACGAGAAGAACTCAATTCCTTGCGCGGCACATCGACGAAGCCTGACGCGTCGAAGTCCAACACGGCCATACCCGGTGGCGAAACAAAGCCGGCTCCCACTGACAAATCCACCGCCCCAAAACCGGACAGCAAGCCGATCACTCCCAAGCGATTGGGTGCGATCTACGACAGCATGCCGACGGAAGTTGTCGCCGATGTTTTGCAACAACTCGTGAAACAAAACCGTGACGTCGTTGTCGTCGAGATCTTGCAGAGCATGAAAGACAACCAAGCAGCCAAGGTGCTCGCGGCGATTGCCGCTGCTGATCCCGCGAAGGCCGCATCGCTGACAGAATTGCTCAAACGATAGAAATTCCGCAGGTGGGCCGGAGTGTGTGACCACCCGAATACAGGCGACATCATCCAGGGGGCTCATGCCCTCCAGTTCGCCAAATTGAATCACACGCCGATGACTCGCGTCGGTTCTAGCGTGCTTGGCAAAATCGGGTTGTTTGTCTTGAGGAATGCTTCACGCCGTGACCACCATTCAGCGGCATCGTGATTGCTCCAAGTCTTGCTGGCTGAACAATCGCTGAGCATTCGGCTGAGTTCCTGAGCGTTCTTCGGTCGGTTGACGGGATCTTTCGCCAAGCATTTCAGCACGATGGACTCTAAATCAGCATCAATCGAGATCTCCAATCGATGTGACGGTGCCAAAGGCTCCGCACGGATGTGCTGGCGAAGTATTTCAGAAACGCTCTCGCCATCGAAGACCGGCAATCCGGTGAGCAAGAAGTAGGCGGCGGCTCCGAGTGAATACAAATCGCTGCGTTGATCGATCGTTCTTGGCGCGGTGATCGCTTCGGGGGCCATATACAGCGGAGTGCCGCTGATGCCGACTGGAACCTGATCTCGCTCAGGATGTTCCGACACGACTCGCGCCAGACCAAAATCCAACACCTTGAGCATGTCGGGAATCCCACCGCGACAGCAGAGCATCAAGTTGTCCGGTTTCAAATCGCGATGAATCAGACCAGTGGCATGAGCTTCGGCCAAGGAACAACAAGCCTGTTGCAACAAGTGAATCACTCGACCGGATGATTGGGGGCCGTAGTCATGGACGAGCTGTCCCAAATTGATGCCGTCGAGGTATTCCATCGCATAATAAAACAGACCTTCGGTCGTCACACCGTAGTCATAGACAGCGACAGTATGCGGACTCGTGAGCTGGCAGGTCAGTTGTACTTCGCTTTCAAAGCGAGCGAGCGAATCGGGGCCAAGCTTCATCGAATGCAGCAGCTTGATCGCTGCCGGCCGTTTGAGCATACAATGTCGAGCCCGATAAACCACACCCATGCCACCTTCGCCGATTTGATCTTCGAGCGTGTAATTGCCAAGTTGTCGATAGCGATGCACTCGGTCGATGCGGCGTTGTTCTAAGTTCTCGATCGCTAAGTTGCCTAGCCGCTCGCACAATGACGTTTCTTGGCCTCGTTGACCATTGGCTCCCGCGAATTCCTCATCAACTAGGTTGGCCACTTCGAGGAATCGGAAGTCCGGCAGCACATCTTGAAGAAACAGCAGCGTTTCAAAACCTTGAGCTGACTGGCACAAACTCTCCGGCAGCGATGCCGCCGCGATCGCCGCGCTGACGGATGATTCACGCAGCGCATCATCCAGCGCGACTCGTTCGATATCGTGATGCAACAACACGCAGGCGACTAATTCATCCGGAAAGCCCCAATCGTGCATCAATCCGGCTGCAATCTGAGCGTGATCCCAACCAAACTGCTCACGCTCTTTCTCGACGAGTTCTCGTTCCTGTTGAAAGAGTCGCTGATAGTCGGCCTGAAACGCATCGGTAAGCAACGGCAGCAGAAAGTCTTGAAGCAAGCCAGCGGTGTAAGCCACTTCCACATCAACATCAGCTCCGCGAGCGGTCTCGCGTGCGAAAATCGCTCGGATGCGATTCTCTTTTTGAAATTGCGTGGCGTTGATGAGCTGCGATTTCATTCCCGCTGTCGCGGTCTGCAAAGCACAGGTCAGTACCAGTGTCTTCGTGCGGCGCGGTCCAAAAAGGTTGATCGCTTGAGCCACCGAAGAAACCCGTTGTCGCAACCCCGTGCCAACCGAGTTGACTTGCCGCAATAACTCCGATGTCAGCGCAGAATCCGCTTCGATCGGCGCGGCCAGTTCGTGCGGCCCCACGTCCGGCTTCTCGGCAATGGCCGTAAACTCAACAACGGATTGCGGCAACACGGGAAGTTTCAATCGCCGAGGCAAGTCCAATTGCGACCGAGTCTTCAATGCCTCTCGAACGATGACGGTCCAATCAACGGACATCGACTGATTCCTTGGTGAGCACTCAAGGTTATGGACGGGGAATCGTTTCACCGAATGTCGCGCGACTCTTTTCGTCATTGGAACCTAGAGGCATTCGGCTTGTCACGTGGAACGTGACGACTACGTATCGGTAACCAATCAAAAGTGTAAATGACCTAGGCGAGCCGGGCGGCGCTAGCTCTCGGACAAAACTTGCGTTGAATCGTCGGCGAGCAGAATGCGTAGGAGAGACGTCATGGATTGTGACTCCGCGACGTCAGGTGTTGGATACTCGGATTTGTTGGAGCATTCATTCATGGCCTAGCGTTTCGTCACTTCTTGAATTTCAGGTTGGGTGGCTGGGATCGAGCAACGCGAGCCCCCAGCCACCCGAAACTTTGGCGGTGACAAAGCACTAGCTCTGCATGAGGCTCTCCGCATCACGCTGAGCGACTTCCATCAACACAGGAGCAAGTTCGTCGAAGTGTTTTTCCACGTTCGGATCGGCATGTTCGACGAGTGCAGGCCAGAAGGGATTGGTATTCGGGTCGTAACCCTCGGCCTCTTCATTGCGTTGCAAGTGATTGGCCATGTGGTCGGCCACCGCGATCAACGTCGTCAACGTTTTCCCCTGCCGCGCTAGTTCTGGTTGGTGATGATGCAGGATTACTTCGGACAGCGGCGCGGGAAGTTTTTGCTGCGTCGCATACCACGCCCCCAAGCGACAATGATCGGTGCCGAGCAAAGCTCGCTCGCGTTCTAGGTTTTCTGGCGATTCGTCGAAGTCCATTGGGTCGATTTCTGGAAACTGTTCCGGAGCAACGATCCCGATGAGGATGCGACCGAAATCGTGCATGAGTCCGGCCGTGAATTCTTCTCCCTGAAAACCGAAGTGAAAAATGTGGTTCAGATGCACGGCAAGTAGTGCCGTGTTGAAGGAGTGTCGAAAGAGCACTCCGCGAATCGCTTCCTGTTCCAACGGCATGCGGTTCATCAAGCTGGCGATGCTGGCGGTCATGATCAGGTATTGGCATTCGCGGAAGCCGAGCCTGACGACCGCTCGATGCAGATTCACAATCGGCGTCGTCGGATTGAAGAGCGCGCTGTTCGCGATCTTCAGCATGTCCGTTGCCAGCTTGATATCTCGCTCGACGACCGCCGCAAACTCGGCGATCGTGCAGTCGGGATTCTTCGCGAGTTCCAAAGCCTCGGTCGCGACAGCCGGAAGCATTCGCAATTGGTGAGCACGCTTATTCAAGCGCGCGATCAATCCTGGAGGGGGAGTGAGGTCGAGCTCGGTGGCTTCAAGAGTGGCAAACATGTGAGCCCTTTTGATCAGAGGCGCTTCGCGCGATTGACGGCACGTCACTTCGCGTCGTCGAAATCGTGAAATTTCGGTGTTCCCCGCGACTTCGGCTACGGTCGGTTTTCACTTGCCGATGGCCTGATTGTCCGGTGATTCTGTAGCCTTGAGGCTCCTCGATCACCGCGTGTAGCAGCGTGCGCGAGGTCGATACGTTTCTCGTTCTCGGCCACAGATGAATCGAGCTAGTTGACCTCCACTTGATCCCTTTTGATTCGCTCACCGATGAATTGCCTCAATGTTGTTAATGGGCAACGGTGATGCAGGTCGCAACGATTGGAATAGGTCAAAAGCCATGTGCCAATGGGCTGACGCTGTCCGGCTCACTGGGGAGAATGTTTTCGGTCGGCGTTCGCCTTAGAACTTGTTCAAGAGCAACATCGACGATCGGTTTTTCAAACCGGTCGTCGTGAAGCTTCGGTTTGGAAAACCGGGCTACGAAAACACGGAGTTGTTCTTGGACAAGTTCTTACCGCGCAACACCCGCGAAGCATTCGGCGGCTTTGACGAAGTCGCCAGTACGCTCGTAAGCGGTCCCCATGATGCGGAGGATCGGCGCGTGATCGATGTCCTGACGCAGCAACTCCTGGCAGATGGCGAGGCATTCTTGCTCGCGATGTTGGGAGAGCTCCCACTGAGCCAAACACAGAGTTGCTAAGACGGACCACGGAGTTTGTTTTGCCTCGCGAACCTCGGACAAGTATGCGAGTCCTTGCGACTCATCACCGGTTATCAGCAGGTGCTCGCCGAGAGCGAATTTCATTTCCGAGGCGAACGGCTCGCGGACGTTCTTTGATAACGCTCGCGTGTAGACGTCGGCCATTTGTTCGCCGAGGTTCACCTGCCGGTACGCGCGGCCAATCAAAGTTCGGCCACAATCACCGAGCCACGGTGAGTCTTGATTCAAGTTCGCCAGAGCACGCAGCAGGAACAGCGTTTCGCGATCACGAGCTTCGGCAGAATCCATTGATTCAAGGCGAGCGAGAGCAATGACGAGACCGCCGAGTGTTCGAGCCGCTTCTACCGTAATTCGATCGCGACGTTGAAACATCATCTTGGCTGCGACGTCTTGTTTGCGCGCTTGCAGGAACGCCATCCCCATGAAGGCGGTCGCCCAGCTTCGTTCGTCGTTCGTCGCTGAAATATCGGCCGCTCGTTTCAAATCGAATCCGGCTTGCTCGGCGTTGCCGAACTCAAGTCCAGCTCGACCACGCAAGATCAAAGCAGGAACGACCAGCTCGTGGCCGGGAGCGCCATCAACGACGCGGCCCAAGGCCACAACAGCGGCTTGAAGATCTCCTCGTTGAAAGTTGATCACGCCGCTGTTGTATGCGGCGATGAGCGACACCGTGTCTGACGATTTTGTCATCGCCAATTCATAACGGGCCGCAGCGGCATCCACGTCACTTCGTTGAAAGGCGAAGTGCCCCCAAACCAATTTGGCATGTCCGATCAAACGGTGCTGCGGAGTCAGTTCGATTTGACGTTCGATGAATCGCTCGGCTCCAGCAGCGTCAACCACAGACACGATGTCTTGAGGATGATTGGAGTCAGGCGAATCGGAATCGCGACCGCCGAGGTTGTCTGGATCGAATTGTGGAACCCCTTTCCAAGCGATCTCCGCTAACGGCGAAATTGGGCTCGGTGTTGCGAGCGCAGTATGAGTTGTGGCACTGTCGAGCAACCACGTCATCGCGAAATAGAAACAGGCATCTCGGGAGATTCTCGCAGGAATCGGACTCCCTTCGTTCGGATCATTCGCGGACTTGAGCAATTGGCTCAGCACAGCACGGGCCTGTTGGTGTTCTTTTCGAGCCAACCAGATTCGGCCTTGAGCCAGTAACGCCGCCGATTGAAACGGCGATTGATCACGTCCGGAAAGTTCGCGAAACTCGGCGAGTGCCTCATCGGACTGGCCGAGTGCCTCGCGGCAGAGCGCAATCTTGAAAGAGACTTCCTCGGAGTGTCGCAAGGACTCGATGGTTTCGTTCGATTGGTAGAGTTGTAGCGCGAGTCGGAATTCTCTCGCTCGAAAGTATTCGTCTGCTTGTTGCCGGTTCCGCCGAGTTTGTTCGACGGCTGCGGCATCATCGCGGACGGGGCTCCCGTTGTGTTTTGAAGTTGTTTCGATCGCCACCGATGCGGCATTCGCTGCTCGACGAGCCATGCCGATGCCGAGCCCGATGGGCAACGTACTGACAATGGCCAAGGCGATCGCGAACAATGGCAGCGCGCGGCGCGGAGTTTCAGCACCAGTTTCCGGAGTAGCCACAGCAGCGGGTGGCACGACAACGACCGGTGTTGTCGGTGGTGCTTTGGACGCAGCGGGTGCCGATGCTTTCGGCAGCGCAGCGGAGTTCGGTGATGAGTGAGTGTGAGCGGACATGTTGACCTTGACCCATATTTCGTGTCGGGCAACTATGCCCCGCTTTTTGAACAAAGCAACTGGTTTGAAAACTCGCCGGTCGGAATTCGATGCGGTGATGTGACTCAGCTTGAGGTCGGGGAGATTGCGATGCGCATTGATGGCGAATCCTATGGTTCACCGCTTTTTGGCCGCCGCCCAGTTCGTCCGGGTGCTGCTGGCGGCAGTCGTCGTACCTCGTCTTCCTCACAACCTTCTTCGACTAGCGCGTCGCGCGAGAACTCGGAATTGAAGAGCAAGTTGCAAGAGCTTCCTGAAGTGCGTGCGGATGTTTTAGAAGATGTCCGCCAACGATTGCATCGAGGTGAGTTGCTCACGCGTGAAG
>JAYUFI010000359.1:0-5763 GCA_043738805.1 Planctomycetaceae bacterium
CGATGCCTGAGAGTGATGTCCCAAGCATTGTCGTGGAGGCTCACGCTTTTTCCGCAGATCAATTTTCAACACGCTGAAAACTGCAAAAGTCGAACTCAGCGTCGTGATGTCCGTTCAAAATTTCCGTGTCATGAAACTCCGTAGCGAAGAGAAGCCTCACGACGCAGAGTGTTGTGCCACTCTGCTCCTACCGCATGTGACTAGACCTCGTGAATTTCAAAGAGTTGATTGAGCTTGGTGATTTCCAACACTTCGCGAACGTCGTCCGAAGGATTGAAGAGCTGCACGGTCACACCTAAGTCACGCATTGAGGCCATCAGACCGAGCATTCCGCTGGGGATCAATTGCACGCCGGTCAATTCAAACGCGAGCGTTTTGACGTTGTCCTGCTTGACCAATGCAGCGATCTGTTCGCGACACGCGGAGATATTGATTTGGTCCAAAACTTCACGGCCTCCAAATCCAATAACGGTGACGTCACCCGACTTATAGATTTCAAGCGTGGCATACTGACTGGCCATGACGGAATCCTCGCAAACGACGTGAGCAGACGAACGAAAGAAAACGCTCGGACGAAACGCAACGGTGGGATGATAACGTCGCCAGAGAGTGCCTCGAAGTGACGCTTGTTTCCACAAATTACCTACTTCGAATTGACGCGAGTTCGTCGAAGTAAACTGTTCGGTTGCTGACGAGAGAGCCCGCAGTCCGGGCCATCGACTCGGCGTCCGTTAGCTGCGGATAACAACTCGGATGTCTCCGAAGTTTTGTCACGGGCCGTCACAGGATCGAAAAACATGCGGACCAACTTGGGGCCGACGAAGGACACGTTTGCAATGAGCATCGCTAAACCGAAGGTCGGCATCCCCAATGCCGTGACGATTCCGAGATGAATGCCGATCGCACCGAACAGTACCAGTGGGCGAGTCCAGCGATTCCAAATCAGCACGCAATACGAAAGTTCCCAAGCCACGGTCGCGTGCGTCAGAAAGTTGACCAACAACGGCCAACTAGCCAACCAAGTAAGGTCGAGAGTTTGGTACTCTTGGTTAGCGACACCGCCCCAAACTGCCAGCCCCGTCCACCATGTCTGACCTTGTAACTTCGATAAGCCCGCGAAGAGATACATCACACAAAGCTGACACTGCATCAGCCGCACGGCGATGTTGGCGGTCACGGACGGACGATCCATCAATCGTCCTGCTCGCTTTGCTCGCCATGCATCAACGGAGTATCGCAAACCGCTCGGCCCAAGCATCAAATAGAGCGAGAGAAAACCGTTGACTTGGTCGAGTCCGTACAACGCTCCCGGCGTTCGATAGGCATACGAGACAGTGAACAGAAACGCCAAGATGGAAACTGGTCGCGTCCAGAGGCCGATCGTGAACAATGCGAACGTCGTCAGTGCTAACAGATGCACGACCCACAACGAGACCGATGTACGACACCACGAGAGAATACTCCACGTGTAACCGTCCGCAAACATTTGGTTGACAACATCACGAGTCAGCCAACTTTGCTCGCCAAAGAACGCTTCAAGGTCCAACGTCCAAATCGCGTGCGAGTAGAACAACATCGCTCCGGCCAAGACTCGAATCAGACATAGCGTTGCAGGATCAGCCGGCGCGAACCAAAACTGATTCCATTGATCGCTCGCCGCCGACGTCGCATTACAGACGTATGCGTCGATCAATCTGTAAAGCAGTCGCAATCGAGTGAGCATCGCTTACCGCCTTTGAATCCCATGTGTCGCGTGCGTTCCGAGCGGTCGTTCAGCAAACAACTCGACCGCGTCCAATCGCTTTCCGGAAGAGACATGTTGTGGACTCGGCAAATAATGTCGCCGCAAATACAGCCTCACTTCGGCGGCGTGATGTTGCTGCCGCAAGTGCTCCGAGTACGACTGTGTCACAGCGTGAAACAACTCCGGGTGGCTCTCATCAATCGCTAAGTTGTTGAGGAACTCACTCAACATGAAGTGCCGGTGATATCGCAATCGTGGCCTGTGCTGAGCATTGTTTGGAAAGACTCCCTCTTCAACACGTCCGTCTTCAAACCGCAACTCGTATCGCACGAGATGGCTCGGCCCCGGATCAGGAGCGAAGAAGTGGTAACCGTGATTGAGATACAGCACTTCCAAGTACGGACGAAAGCCGCTCCACAATTTCTGACTCAGTTGTGAGCACGGAGTAACCGCCAGCGGAGCGACAACCAAAGCCAGCAGATGAAACACCAACATGATCGAAACGACCCGGCGCAACCACGGTCGCGACCAAACGGCAGCGACCGGTTCTGCGGCAGTGGAGTCAGGTTGTGTCACCGAAGCGTTCATAGCTTCGCTTGAATCGGCTGAAGCGAAGCAACCTCGCCAGGAAGTCACCGTCCGACGTGCGCAATCAAAAAGCCCGGCCTTATCGGAAAGGCCGGGCTGTTGTGTTTGCCCCGACGTATAGCCCGCCACGTTGAAGCTGAGCCAGTGTAAGGTGGCTTTGCTGGGCTCGACCGGACGGCTCCCCCAGGAAGAACCGTCCTACCGATCAAGCTGACGTTACGGGTATTCCATGAACACCGTTCGCCCCGGAATCAATCGCATCCGACGGTAGCCGAGATCGCGGACCTTCTTCTCCACTTCCCATTCGACGACTTTGTCACCTTTGCGTTCGCGTTTCATCTCGGTCTTCACGACTTCAAATTTTGCGTCGTAAATCTGCGGAATGCCTGGATAAAGCGGCTTCGATTCAAAATGCCATTTTTCGTCGTCACCGAAAAAGCCTTCGAGTTCCTCGAAGTATCCCGCTTCGTCTTCGACAGTGATTTTGATTTCTTCACCAGCGGCAAGACTGCGGAATGTCGCATCGCTGACAGTGATCTCGATCTGCCCGATGCGCGGATGTTTGTCAGCGGGATTCCGCTTCGTCGGTCGTTGATAAGTCAGACCGAGCGTTCCGGGCACACCATCAGAACTCATCAGTTGGTCGCTCGACTGAGCTGCATTCGCTCCGGCCATTTGTTGTGGCATCGGCTGCGCGGGCACCGACTGCATCGGCATCGCGGGCTCCATCACCATCCCTTGGCCACCCATCGGGACATACCCTTGATACGCGGCGGTCGGAACCATGTAGGCATCGGCCATCGGAATCCGTGTCCCCATCATCCCGCTCGAACCACCGCTTGAGCCGCCTGACGATCCGCTGCTGCCGCCCCACACGAATCCACCGCTGCTGCCGCCCGATGAACCGCCACTGCTACCGCCGGACGAGCCGCCGCTGCTTCCATGCCAGCCAAACAAATGACCTCCGGAACTCCCAAACCCACCGGAAGAACCGCCACTGCTTCCGAAGCGAAAGCCGCCGCTGCTCCCGCCCGATGAACCACCAGAACTTCCACCGAAAAGAAACGGAAGTCCCGCGTGGCTCGGTGTCACCTGAGCCAAAACCAGTAACCCTGCTACAACAATCGCCAGATTCGTTCGACGTGTCATGATCACCCCAATGCCCCTTTTCCCAAAAGGCCACGAGCCCTCGGCTCGCATCTCAACAACAGGGTAAACCTATCACGCGACATCCAAAGAAGTGGTGACTTTCGGAAACAAATCACGATTCCAATTCGCCTCGCCTCGACACAACTGTCAGACGCAGCACATCGAGCAGAACACGCGACATCGATTCGTAATGAGCGGCGACGTGCGGCTCGTAAGCATTCCAAGAAACAACCGCGATTAAAAGTCCCTCGGAATCTTAGCTGTTGTCCAAGAACAACATCGTAGCCCGGTTTTCCAAACCGGTCGAAGTGAAGCCCCGGTTTGGAAAACCGGGCTACGAAAACATGGAGTTGCTCTTGGACAAGTTCTTAGCGGTTGTGGCCGCGCGGTGATTTCTCGGAGTACGTCTCCGCGCTGATGATCACTTTCAAAAGCGCGACGCCTCAACGAATGCAACACCGGCACGTCAGCACGCAGCCGCGCACCATCAAGTGAGTACGAAGAGGCCTCAATCCCACCACCAGCGTTTGGTGTCGAGATTCATCGGCGGAATTTCCTTCGAGCGGCGACTACTAACTTCCGGAGATGTCTGAGTGCTTGCCGCCGTCTTTTGCAAAATTTGTTGGCTGTCGATGACCACGCCACCGCTGAGAAGCGCGATCGCGATTCCGCGATTGGACATCTTCATGTTAAGCACCGTCTTTGTGTGCTTCGGCACGGGACCACGCAAGACAGGCGCTCGTTGCTCATCCAGAAAGAGGCTCGGTTCCCAGTTCGCCTTTTGAGCGAGACCTTCACGCTTGATTAACGCTGTCAACACGGCGAGATCGAATAAGTTTTGCAACTCGGAGAAGACCGGCATTTGCTTCGTCAGTTCGGAAAACTTTTCCGTGAACTGCTTCGCGAAGACTTGAGTGCTCCGCCGCGTGAACGCCGCATCGGACCGCCGCCCCGCAGCATCGGCTTGCTCACCTTGAGTCAGCAATTGGCAACGTTGTCCAGTGAACTCGAACGCGAGCCCGTCACCGCTGGTACGAAACGCCTCGTACAGAGGCGTGAACCACCAACGTTCGAGTGTGTTGCCCCCCGGTTGGGTCATCGCGAAGTGACTTTTCAAGCCGGGGACATGCGGGTCTTCAAGACCAATCGCGATCAGCTTCATGTGATAATCGGCTTCGACCAAAACTTGTGCGAAGTGTGTGTCATCGGGGATGCCGGTCACGGTCACGTCATGATTGCCCAAGATCTTTTGCATCTGCTGAAATTTCTGTTGGGCCACATTTGCCGTCCCCGCGCCCGAGTTCTGCTTCAAAAACTTTTGCAGATCGGCCAACCGCTCCGGGACCACGTCGATCGAGCAACCCCACTGCGAAGTCTTCTCCGCCGTCCGCATGGCGATCAGTAAGTCATCCAGCCGCAGCACCGCGCGTCCGCTGTTCAAACCGATCGCACGCCCCGTTGGATCAGGCGCGTATGGTCCTGCCGGCCCAGCAATCACAAGATCGTGCGTTTCTGGAAAGACGAAGACGAAATCGATCCGTTGCAGTCCCGCGAGATACTGCATCTCTTCCGAAGGATTTTCTTTTTTCTCCAAACTCTCGGCGATCGCCCGTTCCAAACGGACGAGCGAAATTTTTCTCAGAGGGCTGCTGCGACTGACGTCTGCGGACAAGAACTCTTTCGCCAACGCCTGCATCCGCTTGCGAGCAACATCTGGTGAGATCACTTTCGCTTTCGCGGCGGACAAGACCCCTTCGCCATCAATCGTGATCCCGCCCGCCGCCTGGATGCCCCCTTGTCCGCCCTGGCCTCCCTGCCCGCCGCCGCCCTGGCCTCCCTGCCCGCCGCCGCCTTGACCACCCCCAAAACCGCCGCCGCCCTGACCCCCACCGCCACCACCAAAACCGCCGCCACCGAATTGAGCCAACAAGACCTGCGGTGACAAGCACACCAGCAGCACGATGACTGTCAGACTGGCACGCTTCATTGGAATTTGCGAGATCATGATGATGCCGCCTCCGCCTGATGATTTGAGGAAGGATCGAAGACTCTTCGATTACCCATCGTCGGTGTGATGGGCAAAAACATCAATTCGTCAGCCGTTGTTCCCACCCACGGAGTTCGCCAGTTCCTATGTAATGACACGTCCAAATCAACATGGCAGGCGAAATTGAATGTGATGCAACGTCTGGAATTAGAACAGCGAAGCAATGCGCCTACTAGTGCTTTTTCACAGCCAAAGTTTCGGGTGGCTGGGGTCGAGCGAAGTGAGCCCCCAGCCT
>JAYUFI010000360.1:0-2177 GCA_043738805.1 Planctomycetaceae bacterium
ACCCCAGCCACCCAACCCGAAATTCAAGAAGTGACGAAGCACGAGTCCGACGCGTCAGCGAGGGATTATGGCAGTTCGCGAATCCGCAGATTCTTGAACTCGACCGGAGAGCCTTCCGATTCGAGGCACAGAAATCCGGATTTCGGATTGCAGTTATTGCCGCCGGAGACTTCTTCGCCGTTGACCCACAGGCGGACCTCGCCGTTGATCGCACGCACGTAATAGTGGTTCCATTCGCCGATCCCCTTGCTCAGGTTCTTGCGAGGAAAGCTCCGCTGACTTTTCGGAGCGACCGGCGGGAACGGGTTCATGGTCGACTTGCCGACGGGAAAGACGTCGCCGTGAGTCGTGAACCAGTCGGGCTTCTTGCCGGTTGATTTCTCGTATTGCTCGGCATAACCGTGGTCGAGCACCTGTACCTCAATGCCGACGGAGGGGAGCGCGTTCGGCTTGAGACCTTTCATTCCTTCTTCGGTGGCCCACAGAAAAATTCCCGAATTGCCTCCCGACTTCAGATGCCGCCACTGAGCCACCAATTCGAGGTTCGTGAACTCGGTCGTTGAGCGAATCACGCCGACCGGTTTCCCTGTGCATTGAGCGAGTCCGTCCTTCCAAGTCCACGTCTCCGGATCGCAGTTGACGTTCACAAAATCTTTCTCACCGAGTGATCGCCAACCGAGCCCCTCGCCATCCACAAACGCCCTCGGAGGTGCGGTCGGTTCATCGGCGAGTCCGAGACTCGCGCAGAGAACTATGACAGCGGAAACAGTTTGCAGCAGACAACGATTCCATGTGGCAGTGCTCATGCTCATCTCCTTGAGTTGGAAGTCATCAGAAAGATTGTTGTGCTACGGGTGTGCGACGGTTGCTAATGAAGCTCAACAGTCTTGTTCCCGGCAGTCACGTCGCCGATCACCCAATTCGGCAGTTGTAACGCAGACAACTGCTGGCGAACGGAATCGACAACGCTGGGATCAACGATCAACGTAAAACCGATGCCCATATTGAAGACATGATACATCTCCGCTCGCTCGATGTTGCCGAGCCGTTGCAGCCAGTCGAACACCGGCAGGCGTTCCCAAGCATCCGTACGGATGTTGACACAAACGTCGTCGGGCAGAATGCGTTCGATGTTCTCTTCCAGTCCGCCGCCAGTGATGTGGCAAAGCCCGTGAACCGTTCCTGCGGGAGCGGTCTGCAAGACTTCACGGACTGCTTTCACATAGATCCGAGTCGGTGCTAAGAGCGCATCGCCAACGGTTTGCCCCAGTTCGGCGACGTGTGCTTCGACGGACAGCTTCGCATGATCGAACACGACCTTGCGAACCAAGCTGTATCCGTTGGAGTGAAATCCGGTCGAAGCAATCCCGATCACGACATCGCCCGGCCGAACCGCTTTGCCGTCGATGATCTTGGCACGATCAACCACACCGACACTGAAGCCGGCCATATCGAAATCACCGGGCTGATACATGTCCGGCATGATCGCCGTTTCGCCGCCGAGCAATGCCGATTGAGCTTGAACGCAACCGGCGGAAACTCCGGCAACGAGTGTCGCAATTAAGTCCGGGTTGTCTTTTCCCAACGCGAGATAATCGAGAAAGAAGAGCGGTTCCGCCCCGACGCAAAGCACGTCGTTGACGCACATCGCGACCAAGTCGATGCCGACAGAATCAAACTTCTGGGCCAGGATCGCGACCTTCAATTTCGTTCCGACGCCGTCTGTACCGGAGGCGAGTACGGGGTCGGTGTATCGGCTTGCGTCGAGCCGCAGCAGTCCGGCAAAACCGTCCGCCAACTCGATGACTCGCGGCGTGTGAGTCCGTTTCATCAGACTCGGCAATCGTTCCATCGCCTGGTTGTAGAGACCGAGATCCACTCCAGCGGATCGATAGTTAAATGAAGTCATCCCGCAAAACTCACTTCTGTGTTTCGTCGCTGCGCCGAGCCGATCTCAACGTCACGATCAATGTAGCGGGACGGTTCGTTAGCCGACAGGATGTTAAGTCCACTGACATTTTCACGAATGCGGAAAAGGTGTTCGACCGATGCCGTATCCGAGTAACAGGACACGGGCCGCGTTTAGGAACGGGAGCACAATACCTTCCCGATGCCCTGTTATACCCCACGCGGTCATCAGTGAGAGGTTTGCCGTACCGCGACCGTTAGGGAGCGGC
>JAYUFI010000361.1:0-15372 GCA_043738805.1 Planctomycetaceae bacterium
AACGAGATCGAAAGATGCCTCTATCTTCAGAAGCGGCTCTTCCTTATCACGTGAAGCAACAAATTGAAGATTCGCAATAACACGAATTCTTTTGTTCACATTGTCAACTGCCACGCTTGTGTGTACGCCGAGGACAGCTTCGGGCGGCAAGTTGTCAGGGCGCAGTCCATCAGATTGGTGTACTGTCGCAGATCGAAGCCGAATAAGGTTTATCTGCACGCGAGCAGCGACTTCAGATGCCAGCTTGAGTTGATTGTCCGGTGACATTTCGTCGTTTGAGTTAGTCATAGTTAAACGGCCAGGAAGTCAGTCGGGGTCTTCACTATTGCGGGCAACAAATCCCAGCTCTGCCATCCTTCAGGGACTTCGACAGGAAACGACCATCTAATCGTCTGCTCGTCGGAAGAGACAACTTCCTCGAGCCGGCATGCCCCAAGTCTCAATTCGTAGCCAAGCGCCGTAAATATGTCGGCGGCAGTCCGAAGGGTCATGTTGGCCGCACCATCCAGGAGTTGCGTTACCCAACCGCGAGTTTTCCCTAATCGTTGTGCCAACTGCGAGCGAGTAACGCCATCTTCCTTCATGATTGCGCAGATCAACTCGGTCGCTTCGATAATGGCGTGCTCTTGCTGCAACAGACGAAGACCGTCTTTTGTCTGAGCCAAAGAATCGACCCATGATTTCATCTTATTTTCCTCGTGAAAACTATTTGTTTGAACGTTCAAGATGCTCCGCGTGAATTCTTTCAGCCCGCTCTAACTCAGACTTCGGCCACTTGTCTTTTTTCTTCTTAAAACCATGCGTCAGGAACCACGTCGTTCCCTCTTGAAAACAGCCAACGCGCATTTGGTCTCGCTTGAATGCCCAAATCTTCTTCCCTTCCTTACGAAAGTGCTGCTCGTTACCAACCGTCCCAATTAGAGCCATCCTTTTGAAGAGGATGGCCAATTTGGCTGCCTCTGACCCAGTTAAACTTGCCAGAAACTCTTTCGCCGGAGACGAACCGTCTCGACAGATCGCATAGGCAATCGTCCGCTTCGTGCCCTTCGCAACAATGAGAGATTCGTCATCCACGTGCAGTAAAGTTTAGCCTAAGCTAAACACCTTCCTGGATCAAGCGAGTAAATTGCCGCAAAATTCAGGTGTGCGACAACCGGATTCAAAGAAATCACTGGCCATATCTCCTTTGGTTTACGCCCTTCAAAGCAATAACGAAAAAGCCCAATGGTTTCGAGCCAGTGGGCTTTTTCTTTTCGAACTCAAAGTCGCGAACTACCGTGCGATGTTGGCGGTCTCTTGTAGCAACCACTCAATTGACCAAGTCACTGTCGCGAGCCAAGCGGCAACGGATGGCGTGCTCTTAATCGTCGAATGAACTCGGCACAGGCAAACGATCACTCTTTCCCCGCCGGCCGGTTTGCCAGTTTTTTGAAATATTGCTCGATCGCTTCGCGGTAGTGGGACGGGAAGTTGCGGTTGATGACGTTCTTTGCCTCAGTCGCTCGTTTGGGCGGGAGCGTGCCCCAGCCGGCTTTGTTGCCGATGTCTTTTTTATCGACTTCGCCGGGAGCTTTGGCTCCCTTCACTGAGCTATCGTTGGCGGGACCACCGGATTCATTTTGGTTGCCAACTTGTCCGCCTCCACCGCCTGAACTGCTTTGCTGTTGCTCGATCTTTTTGATGATCTCGTCGAGTGACTCGATGATCTCTTCTTCGACCTTCTGCGTTTTCTCTCCGCCGCGGCCGAGGTTCAAACGCCGTTCGACGTCCGCCATCTTCTTGGCCACTTCACCGAGCGATGCCTCACGCAATTGTTCGAGGTCATGCCGCATCAGCGTCGCGACGGCCGTGTAGCGAGCAGGAACGTTTTGCGTGTTGTTCAACAACATGCCGAGTGATTTGATCGCGTCGGACTTCTTCAACAGTTGATGCTCGCAGATCGCTCGTTGAAAGAAATAGCTGGCCGGATCGACGATCCGCTTGGGATCGACGGCGACCAGCACTTCCAAGCCTTCTTCATACAACTGACGTTGAGCCAGAAAGCGACCGACATACAGCCGCAAATGCTGTCGAGCAAACTCGCTCATCGAATCGGTCAGCGGAATCACCTCGTTCGGCCAAGCGGCAATCGGTGTCGCATCACGGCAGGTATCGACCACTTTGCGGGCGTCGGCGTCAGCCAACGTGAGACTACGGATGACTCGGTCAAAAACCTCTTCAGCAGGAAGATTTATCTCGCCGAATGCCCACTCTTGGGCAATACGTTCGAGAACCGCTTTATCGGTCACACCCCGCTCGGCAACCCACTGAGTCACCTTTGTCCGGACATCGGCGGCAGCAGGCGGCGCGAACACATCATCCGCTGCATGACTTCGAGCGGTGACGAAAAATAGACACAACCCAACCACAACGGACAACGGACAACGGACAACAAACAACCGCCTCATTTGTTTTTTCCCTTCACGAGATCAGACGTCGCTTGCTGGATGCGCGATTGCCGGCCAGAGAGATCGTGGAGTTGTTGCACGACGTCCGCTTTGAGGGCTTGTTCGCCGTCGAAGGATCGGCCGAGCTGTTTCGTGCGACGGTTCACTCGGTATTGCAGCGATCGCAGCATCTTGAGTTCGCCCAACTGATCGACGAGCGGCTTTTCATTTCCGTCTTGTTGTTGCTGCTGTTGTTGCTGTTGCTTCTTCTTTGCGTCGTCCGATTTTTCCATTTCTTTCTGAAGCGCTTCGACAAGCTCTTCCAAAGCCTCGATCACGTCTTTCTCGACCGCCTGCGTCAATTCGCCGACCTGTGCCTCTCGCAACCAACCGACCAACGTCTGCACGTCGTGGCGGATGCCGCTGACTGCTTCGGGGAACGCGATCGACGAGCCTTCTTCCTTCAACATGATCAACGCCTTCTCCGCTTCGATCGCGATCTCGTTTTCGTCTTGAGCGAGTTTGACCGCACGGGCCTGTGCCGAACTTTTCTCAGCGTCGCCGGCCTTCGAGAGGCGTACCGTGTCGTGATAGATCATGAGTTGCATCGCCAACATCTTCTTGAAGCGCGCTTCCAACGCGGCGAGCATCAGCTTTTGCTCTTCTTCTCGCAGTTGTCGCAGAATCTCTTCGATCTTGTCCTTCGCTTCGATGAGTTTGCGAATCGCGTCGTCTTGTTCCTTCGACGCATCGTCACGCTTCTTTTCCTTCAATTCCTCAAGAGCCCGCTTCATCGACTCGCGAGACTGTTCCAACTCCTTGCGACCGGGCGTCTGTTGCTTCTTCGGATCAGGCTGCTGCTGCGGATCGCTCTCAGGTTGCTCGCCCTCTTTCGGTGGTTGACGGTCTTGAGGCGGCATCGGCGGGCTATCTTGAGAACCTTCTTTCGGTTTCGCCTTGTCGCCAGGCATCGGCGGTTTTGAGCCGTCCTTCGGCTTGTCGGCCGGAGAACTCGGCGACTTCTCGCCGTTCTTGTCATCCGGCTTCTTCTTGTCTTTGTCGTCCGGCTTTTGACCATCCTCAGGCTTCTTTTCATCCGAGGGCTTTTTCCCGTCATCCTTCTTGTCATCGGCGTTTTTGTCGTTCGGCTTCTTGCCGTCGGCGTCCGGCTTGTCGCCCTTTGATTTGTCAGAAGGTTTTGCCTGAGACTTCGGGTTCGGCAACTCTCCGTTCTTCTCGGCGTCTTGTCGTTCGACTTTTTTCTGGAGGTTGTCCGTCTGCTTTTCGAGTTCGGCTTGCTTGTCGGCAAGCTTTTTCGCATCGTCGCCACGCTCCGTGCCGGCGCGAATGTCCTTCTCTTTACCGAGCAGCTTGTTGATGTCTTTGACCAACTCTTGCAGCCGCAGTTTTTCTTTTTCGATTTCGCTGCGGCGATCCTCCGATTGCAACAATTCGAGCACCAACTTGAGTTGCTCGACCAACTCTTCTTGTCGCTCGATCGCTTCGCCCAATTGCGGCTGTTCTTTGTTGAGCAGCGACAAAATCAGCGTCATCTGATCATCGATACGAGTCTCTTGCGATTTGCCGAGTGCTCGAAAGAGCAAGTCCGCTCGTTCGGGATCTTGCTTGCGAAGGATCTCCGCCATTTGTTGCAGCGTGAGATTGAACCGCTTGTACCGAGCACGGATCGCGTCTTGATCGTTCACGAGATTCGGCTTGCTCGGCGGCGGAGCAGTTTCCTGAGCGAAAGAGATCGCTGGCAGGAGCAGCGTCAGGAGAATGACAATCTCAAATCTCAAATTGAATATGGCCTTATTCATCCTGTAGCCCTTTCAGCTCTTGGATGCGGCGTTTCTTTCGTTCGGACTTTGTGCGTTCTTCGAGTTGCTGCTGTTGATCGATAATCGACTTCAGCAACTCGACTGCTTCCTGAAATGTTTCCAGCCGCTGCATTTCCTTCAGGATCGCGTCCATCTGGTCGAGCATTGTGCCGACACGGGCGATTGTCTCGTCCAATCCCGGCAGCGGATCACGACCGTCATCCAGCAAAACCTTCAACGCACCGAGCGCCTCGTCGACGCCAGGATAGTCGCCCGCATTGATCGCGTGGAGAGGTCTTACGATCTTCTCGTCAATTCGCTCCAACATTTGCGGCGTGTGAACGGCGTTGTTGATCAGCTCTTCGCGGATGTCTCGGAACGACTCTTCGACCGAGGTCGTCTCCGTCGCATTCTTGCGAATACCGTGCAGCGACCGAATCACGCTGGCCGTCACGGCGGTGATCAACTCGGCGGCTTTCGTCTTTTCATCCGCCGGCTTCTTCGCTGCTTCGTCCGCTTTCGAGCGATGCAGGATCAAGTCTGTTCGAGCTTGTTTGACTTCAGTAATGATCTGCTCGAACCGCCGCCGCAAGTTGAGTTCTCGCTGATACAGCACCGACAGCAATTCTTCATTGCTAACAACCTTGAACGTGAATTTCTGCCCGCGAGAGACGTGCGGCCCGGTGAGTAAATCGGCATCCTCCGCAACGACAGAAAGCGTCAGCTTCTGGCCCACGTTGAGATCCATCTTGAGGACTTCAAATCGTTCCGTTGGATCGTCGTCACCCGATTGCAGCCGGAACTCGCGCGGCTCCGATTGCGGCGAACGCGACAACGGACGTGACTCACACGGTTCTTTGTCGTCCAACTGGAACTCGAATCGGACATCGCGAATGCCGTAATCGTCCGTGATCAGCGCAGCAACCGGAATCTCCGCTTTGCGAGTGATAGACGTCCCGATCCCTTTGAGCTCCGCTTGAACACTCGGTGCCGTATCAGCGACTCCATGAATCGTGATGCGGGCGGGTTCTGCTCCGAGGATGTCGTCGGTGTCCTCCAGAAAGATGCGCAACGCGACATCCGGCGGCATTACGAACGGCTTGCCGAGCGACGTACTCAACGCTTCAAAGCGATTGCGCGACGCCGACGTGGCCAATTCGGAGAGCACGAACGGGACGGTGATCTCGCGCCGCTCCGCATCAAAGAACTTCGCGGCTTGCTCGACGGGAACTCGTTCGACGTTGTCGGCCTGACCGTCGGCTGACCGCGTTATCAACGAGGCTTCGGTGGGCGAAAGTGTCAACTCGTGTGACCCAAATTGCAGACGCGCTCGTACGAGCGGCTTGTTCGATTTCGCTCGCAACAGAAAGTCGGTCTCGACCGGCAAGGACATCTGCGTCCCCTGCGCGCTGATCGGCTCGCGAACTGGTTTTCCCGTTTCATCGTCGAGCTTTTGCCGTCGAGTGTGCTCCGGGTACAGGCACTCGGCGACGAGCGAATCGACGCGCGGCGGCTCGACAACTCGCACGCGGTACGCATCGCGGTTCGTGTAGTCCCCTGCCGTCACCCAAAAGTCGGCGTCTTCCAGCAAGTCATCAATCGAATGCTTGAATCGTCGCTCCCCCGCCGCGAAGCAGGTCGCTCGGCCATACCCACGACCATTTGCCAAACGATAAATCAGCTCGACCCGATCCGGAATCTTCTTTCCTTCCGGGACATCGAACAGCAACGTCAGATCGCTGCCGCGCGGATGCTTGCACTCACCATCAGCGTTGAACTGTTTCACGCGGTCGCCCGGCTCTGCGAGCACCGTCGCCACGAGGCCGAACTCCCGCGTCCAATATTCGTCTTTCAATTCGAGATATCCCGCTCGCCACCGCCCGAAAGCTTCAGGACTCAGGACTGCGAACGAAACTAGCGACACGAACAACACACCCGCCGCCGAAACCGCTCGACGCAGCGGCTGCCGATCGAAGACTGAGCCGAGGTCCAACTGCTTCAGCGCGGCGGTTGCGTCGAGCACCGTCTGTTCCAACATCGCCGACGTCAATGCGGTTCGCGACTCCGGCTGCTCGCTGAGTTCCACCGCCGTCACCAGCCGGTCGCCCAATTCCGGAAATCGTTTCTCCAGCAACAAGGCCAGCGATTTCGCTCGAAAGCTGCGGAACACTCGAAACACGATTAACAGCAGTACGACCGTCGCCAACCCACCGAGCACCGCCAAATCCATCCCCGCCCGCAACCACCTCGGCGGTTCCAAATGCCACACCGAAAATACTGCGTAGTCGAATCCCAAGCTGACCCAAAAGAATAACCCGACAACAACGACCGCGAGAGCGAGTCCCTCCCACAAGACATATTTCCGAATGCGGACTTTGAGTCCGTCCAAACACGCTTCGACTTCCGGCGGAAGAGAGATGTGATGAAACATGAGAGCCTTATTCAGCAACCTCGGAGCGGAACCCAACGGCACACAATAGGACACCCAAGAAAACTCCGATAGTCGCCCGGTGTTGCCATCACGGCTGGCGAATTTCTCAACTTACGCAGCATCGCCGCTGTGTGCCAACCGCCGCGCGAGTGCTTCAACAAAAGTCCGCATCGGCCGTGGTTCGTCGCGCCGTGTTGATGGTCGTTGTGCGCGTTTCGAGGCGACTGAGGTTGCTCTTCACGTCGAGCGAGCCGGGGATTCGCTGAGGAAACTCCAGCAGGCTTTTAGTGAGTGCATCCTTCACGGACTTCAGCAAATTCTGACTTGCTTTTGGACAGACTGCGGAACGTGACCTACTTTTGCTCGGCCACGCCGGATTGGCGTTGTGCCGATTGTGTCAAACCGCAGGATTGCATCGAATGAAATGGAACCGTCACACGCTGTGGAATGCCGCCTGGCCCGCGTTGAGCGCGGGAGCTGTGGGTGTCGCATTGTCTGCGTGTGTTTCCAGCGGACTGACTGTTCCGCTGTGCGTCGCGGGCTCAGCGGTTTCAGGTAGTTTGCTCACGGCCGTTTGGGTGCATCGCGGACAGAAGGAAGCGACCGCACGGTTGCGGCATCCGGAGTTATCCAGCGATCAAAGCCAAGGAGGCATCTTTGGCGAAGTGACTCGCGCGGCAGTGACTTTGTTGCAGCAATACGAAACCGAATTGGAACGGATCAATGTGGTGAAAGGCGAACTCGAAATCGCCGGTAAGTTGCAGAAGAAACAAGCGCGACGACTCGACGCGGCCTTGCGAGCGATCGACTACCCGGTCGTGTTGTGCGACTCGCGCGATCATGTGTTGTTCGGCAACGCCGCTGCAAAACAGTTGGGGCTTGTACCCGATGAGACCTCAATCACCGCGTCGGGAACCTTCGGTGATTTGTCACGGCAGGCAGCGTTCAGCCAATTAGTGAAAGAGACTCGTGTCCGTGCAGCTGCGGCTCCGCGACGCACGGCGGAAATGGACTTTCTCGTCGATCTGCAAGCGGTCCCGTTTCGAGTCACCGTGACGGCGCTGCTCGATGATCGCGGAGAGGCGCTCGGCACCGTCGCGTTGCTGACCGACATTCGCGAAGAGAAGACCGCAAAGACTCGACATGCGGAATTCGTGTCTTCGGTCGCGCATGAATTCAAAACGCCGATGGCCAGCATCAAAGCTTTTTTGGAACTGCTGACCGATGGCGATGTGTCCGAACTCAACGAGCAAAAAGATTTGTACGAGAAGATTGATTCGCAAGTCGATCGCCTGAATCGACTGGTCAGCAATCTGTTGAATTTGTCGCGCATCGAAAGCGGTGCGATGAAAGTGCAGCGCGTGGATTGTGATTTGAACGACGTCATCCACAAAGCTGCTGACGTGATCCGACCGCTCGTCAATGAACGCGGGCAGAAGTTCGTCGCGGAGTTCAGTCAGCTTTATCTGCCGGTGCATGTCGATCTCGATTTGCTCGGACAAGCGGTGATCAACTTGTTGTCCAACGCTGTGAAGTATTCGCCGGAAGGTGCGTGCATCACGCTGCGGAGTCACATGGAAGAACTCGAAGCGATCATCGACGTGATCGACACGGGCTACGGAATCCCTCCAGAATCACTGCCGAAAATCTTCGAGCGTTTTTATCGCGTGCCCGAACATCAAAACGCGGCCAAAGGAACGGGGCTCGGTTTGGCATTCGTCCAGTCGATCGTCGAAGACATGCACAACGGTCGGATCGAAGTCGATTCAACCGTCGGAACCGGCTCGCGATTCACGATCCGGATTCCACTGGGACATCACGATTCCAAGCGAACGAAGAACAAAGAGAAACAACCGAAGGCCGAGTTGGTGAATAACTAAAGTCGTTTTAATCCGTAGCACAGGCGACTCGCCCGTGAGTGATGGGGCGAGGAACAACAATTCCATAGACCGGTTTTTCAAACCAGTGAAACTGAATCGCCCGGTTTGAAAAACCGGGCTACGAATACAAAACGAATCACAGACGAGCCGCCTGTGCTACGACTGCAAAACAAGAGAACAATTTCATGACCAGCCGCATTCATGTTTGTGATGACGAGCCGCATATCGTGCTGGCTGTGTCGTTGAAGTTTCGCAAGGCGGGCTTTGAAGTCTCTTCAGCCGCCGATGGTCAAGCGGCTTGGGAAGTCATCCAAGCAGAGCGTCCGCAGGTTGTGATCAGCGATTTGCAGATGCCCAAAATGGATGGACTCGACCTCGTTCGCAGAATGCGTTCGGAACCTGCCTTTGAAGGCATTCCGGTCATCTTGTTGACGGCGAAAGGGTTCGAGTTGGATGAAGCGGAACTGCGTGAAGAACTTGGAATTCAAGCGGTCATTTGTAAGCCATTCAGTCCTCGCGAGCTGTTAGCTCTCGTGCAATCGCTACTCGGAGTGGTGGCCTCGATACCTGAGTAACGTCCTCCGTAAATCAGTAACGTTTTTGCGGAATGTTGCCCTCATTGATTGGTGTGACAAGCCATGACAGAACAAAATAATTACAACGCGACTCCGCCATTCCTGCTGACGCTCGGTGTCGTCACCGTGTTGATGTCGCAGTTGTCGTCATTACATCCGTGGATCGCCGGACTCAGCACATTCATGGCCTTGATGGTGTTGATGGCGTTGGTCGCTTTACGCAGCGATCCGCGCACAACGGCTCTGTTGTGTGGCGTCGCCGCGCTGCTGGGAACGGCCGCCTGTTGGTTCGGCGGCTCAGACATTTCTGTTTCGATCGTCATCGTGGTCAGTGCGATTGGGACCGGAGCACTCGCGATTTTGAGCTGGCTGGTGTGCGATGCCAGTCGCAAATTGCAGGGTCAAATTGCCGACTTGAAATCTCATCAAGACGACCTCGTGCGAAAACTTTACCAACAAGACAAGTGCTCGCAGTCCGGTGAAATTCCGATTTTCACGCGACCCGCTCTGCCGACCGAATCACCCAATGCTTCCGTATCGCCAACGAGCGTTATCGTCCCTGAAAACGTGGCCGCGTCTGATCCCAAACTGACCGATCGTGAGTTTTTCGACTTCGCAATGTTGTTGCTGTCGATGCAGCAGATCGGTCAGCGACTTTCATCGCAGCTTGATCTGCGATCGTTGGTCGTCGCCATTCAGGACACCGCTCAAGAGGTGCTGCATTGCCAGCGTGCAGAGTTGTATTTGTGGAGCGCACGAGATCAGCGGCTTTACAACGCGGCCCTCAGTTCGGCAGGAGACTTGCCGATGACGGTGGCGGAGATCGCTCAATGCAGCGTGTCGAATCCGGCATTCGATTGGGTGGCTGCCAATCATCGAATTCTAGCTCGGCGCGAAGTGATCAGCGGCAAGCTGGGGGCAAACTTGTCCGGCGACATTGTTCCCTCGGCACTTCCGGCTGCGGTGGCGCCGTTGCTTGTCGGCAACGAGTTGCTCGGCGTGTTACTCGTGGACCAAGCGGAAGACGAAAGTCCGACGTTCATTCGCATGTTGTTCATCCTCGCCAGCCATTGCGCACTCAGCGTCAAGAACGCTCAACTCTTTCGGCACATTGAGGAGATGGCTCGTCGAGACAGCCTTACCGGTTTGCTCAACCATGCGTCGTTTCTGGAGGAATTGGATCAGCTCATCGAACACGCGAAAGCCAATCATGAGCAACTGACGCTCGTCATGAGCGACATTGATCACTTCAAAAATGTGAACGACACCTTCGGTCATCAGGCGGGAGATCATGTCTTGCAAGAAATCTCCAATTGGTGGCGCGCGATCATGCCTGACCGCGCGTTGTTGGCTCGTTATGGCGGCGAAGAATTTGTCTGCGTGCTCCCCGGCGATGACCTGCAACAGGGGCGTGATTTGGCGGAAATGCTGCGGGCTTCGCTCGAAGCAAATCCCGTCAATCATCGTGGTCTGCAATTGCACGTGACCGCCAGTTTCGGAGTCGCAGAACTTGGCAAACCAGCAGCGAATGTCACCCGACTGATTCGCTTGGCAGACAAGGCGCTGTATCGAGCGAAAGACGCCGGACGCAATCGTGTGGAATGTCATGACACTGAACGTCCGGAGATTGCCAACATGGCTGAATCGGCTCAATTCGTCATACCTTCCGAACCTTCCGACATGGAACTTTCGGAATCGTTGTCGGAAATCAATTTGAGTTTCGTCGGCTCACATTCCTGAAACTTGTCATCGCAGGTTCGATCATGGCCATCACCACAGAAACGTTCGGTCGAGTCCTCGTGGCTCACACTTCCGAAGAACTCAACGACGAAACCGCTCGCGAACTGATGCACGCGCTGGAAACTCCCGTCGCCAACGGCACAGTCAATGTCGTCGCTCAAATGGACCGCACTGAGGCGTTCGACAGCGCGGGGCTCACGGCACTGCTCGACCTCCGCGATGAACTGCGACAACACGGCGGCAATTTGAAAATCTGCAACCTCAGCGAAACCGGCCAAAAAGTTTTTGAACTGACTCGGCTCGACGACAAGCTGGATACGTTCGATTCGATGATCGACGCGGTGGCAAGCTTTTTGAGTGCGGGATGAATGTGGGGTTGCCAGCGGGAAGAGCTTTCAACACAAAGAACGCGAAGAGCTGCTAAGAAATCTGGAAAACGACCATTGGCCTGTGATCGCCGAAGATTTCAGGCTCAATGATCATGAGCCATGACTTCTTGGCGTTCCTTTGCGTTCTTTGCACCTTTGCGTTGAAAGTCGTTCAGCTTGAGTAACAGCCGTCGTAAAAACTGCGCTGCAGCACGTCCCACATCTTGTCGCACGTTTTCTCGCGGCCCCGCGATATTGAGCACTTTGATGCTGTTCGTCTTCAGCCATTCGAGAGCGATCGCGGCTGATTTGGCGTCGCGCGGATCAACGATTAGCGACGGGCGGCAGTAACGATCGGCCATTTTTTGCGTGAGTGCTGTGCCGCCACGCAACGGCGTTTTGGCGAGGATCAATGTTCCGTCCGAATCGCGCACATTGAGCGCCGTGCGATCGGCGTAGTTTGACGTCGGAGCTTCTTGCAGCGAGTATCGCTCCGGAATGATGCCGTCTTCCGAGCGGCGTCCCAACGGACACCAACCACCACACGGAATGCCGAGTTCGAGCGCGACATCCAACGCCGCTCGATCAACTCCGGTCTGTCCGCCGGAAATAATTTTCTCCAGCAACCCAGCGTTGAGGGCACTCCTTGCCGACGACTTCATGCCAACAAATCCTCAATGCGAGTCTATGAAAAAATGACGTGGGGCATGTTTTCAACGTGCCAGTTCAGCCAATTTCGAGCACGTTGAAAACGTGCTCCACGAAAACCCCATAGGCTCTGTGCGTGCGGCTCGTGATTCATTCGGGGTGCGTCTCGCCAAACGACAATCGCATCTGCGGATCACGTTGCGAGTCCCATTCTTTGAACAACATGCTCGGCTGAATATCGCGGTTGTTCTGGTACTTGTCGCTGTGATACTCGGTGATCTCGCCCACAATCTGGTGATAAAAAATCTGGCAGATCGGCACGCCCGGATAAATGCGGACGGGCTGAATGGCATACATCTCCAGCGTCCAATAACCACAGAAGCCAACGTCACCGAACCCCGCCGTCACATGCACGAACAGGCCGAGCCTGCCAATCGACGAGCGGCCTTCGAGCATCGGCACATAGTTGTGAGTCTCGGTTCGTTCGACCGTGCGACCCAAATAAAGCTGGTTCGGATTCAGCACGAATCCTTCCGGCGGAATCGTGTAGCGACGAAACCGATTCGGCCGCCGCATGTCGAGCACGATCTCTTCGTAAACCAACAGCTCATTGTGCAGGCGCAAGTTGTAGCTGTTGGAATTGAGCGAGTTCTCATCGAACGGCTCAATCACAATGTTCGTGCCAAGCTGCTTCTGAATTTCATTGCCGGAGAGGATCATCTGGGTTCCCGGAGGATTGGGAGGAAGTGATCGCAGACAACGGCGGCAAGGTAGAGGGTGGGATGTTGGGGTGCAAACGAGGGATGAGCGGGGTGCAAATTAACGGTATTAGCTGTCCGTGGTCCGTGGTCCGACCAACTGACCACGGACAACTAATCAACGGACAAATCCCCTTACGTCTTGCAGTTTCCAATCGCCCCCAGCGCCTTGATCTCCAGGATGTCCACATTGCGACCGCCGATCGAATAACGCAACTCGACCTCTTGTTGCAGTTGTCCCAGGTCAACGCCGTCCGTCAGAAAGACACACTCTTTGCGAGTGGTATGGTTCGGACTGTCCGACCCCGCCATGAAACTGACCAACCACGCGTGAACTTCGGCTCCCTTACCCTTCATGATCTCGGCCCTTTTTGCAGCGAATGTGAGAAGACGGCGAGCAAACTACTCAGCCACAGCGGTCGTTCGCTAGTCAGTCTCGTGATCGAACCGCTGAATTGCCGTTAGACAGTTTGCAACAAGCCCGCAAAATCGTTTCGCCGTCCCCTCGTAGCCACAAGCTGCCAGCTTGTGAGCTTCCCCCACGACAATCGTCTCCAAACAAACGATGCCTACCGCCCCACCGAGCTTGCTTGAAGCAACCCGGCTGGCAAGCTGGCAGCTTGCCGCCACGGTGAAACGTCACGCCAATACCGGCTCTTTGGCCAACAATCGGCGGATCAGCGACAGCAGTTGGTCGTCTTGATACGGCTTGACGACGTAATCGCTCGCTCCCAATTGCAGCGCCTTGTTACGGTGTTTATCACCGGCACGTGAGGTGACCATGACGATCGGCGTCTCGCGGTATTCGTCGCTCGATCGGAGCGAACTGAGCAATTCGTAGCCGTCCATGCGTGGCATTTCGATGTCGAGTAAAAACAAATCCGGCTGCTGCGGTGCATGTTGCAGCTTCTCGATCGCATCGACTCCGTCCTTCGCGTCAATCACGGTCCAGCCAGTCTTCTTCAGCAAGTTCAACATCACGCGGCGAACACTGACGGAATCATCGACCACCATGATGATGGGCTGTTCGCGACGGACGGGAGCCGACGCTGTCGGAGCGAAGTGGCTGCGTTCGGTGGTCAGATTCGTCGGTAATTCCTGAGCCGTCGGCGTTGCGCGTGTGACCGTGCCGGCATGTCCGACTAAGCCCGCCGCATCCAGAATCGGAATCACCGAACCATCGCCCAGCAACGTCGCGCCGATCAGACCTTGCACTCGACGCAGATGCGAGCCGAGCGTTTTCACGACGACATCGCGACCGTGCGAAATCTTTTCGACCGCGATTGCCGCTCGCTCATCGCCCGAAGCAACGATCAGCACGGGGATCGTCGCGGAGGTCTTGTCTTGCGGCTGTCGCAATCGAAGTCGCTCGCCGAGAGAGATCAACGGATACGTCGTCTCTTTAACGCGAATGATCGGTGAGCCGTCGATGTACTCGATCTGGTCTCGATTGATTCGCAGAATCTGCGTCACTGACTGCATCGGCAGCGCGAACGTTTCATTCGAGGCGTGCAGTAACAGCGCCCGTGTCACGGCGAGCGTCATCGGCAAGCGAATCGTGATCGTCGTCCCCTGCCCCGCTTGCGATTCGACACTGACCGTCCCTTTCAGCTTCAGCACTTTGTCACGAACGATGTCCATGCCGACGCCGCGACCAGAGACCTCGCTCAGTTCGCGAGCCGTGCTGAATCCTGGCAAAAAGATGAACGCGGATAGCTCTTCCTCGGTGAAGTTCGCTGCCGCTTCAGGCGTGACGAGTCCGTTGCGAATCGCTGTTTCGCGGATCGCAGTGAGGTTCAAGCCGCTGCCATCGTCGGTGATTCGCAGGATCGCTTGCGTCCCTTGATAGAACGCCCGCACGGAGATCGTCGCTCGCTCCGGCTTGCCGGCTTTCAAGCGAATCTCCGCCGTTTCGATACCGTGATCGACCGCGTTCCGCAGAATGTGCATCAACGGATCGGCGAGTTCTTCCAACGCGATCTTATCGAATTCGGTTTCGCCCCCCTGAATCAAAAAGTCGATCTGCTTGCCGAGCTGACCGGCGACGACTCGCACCGTGCGATGCAGCCGCGTCGTCAGCACCGCCAGCGGCACCATCCGAATGCGCATCAACCGATCCTGCGTGCCGCGAGACAGTCGGCCTTGTCGATCGAGCAACTGATCGAAGTCGCCGATCAGGTTTTGCAACTCTTGTCCGACGGTCCCAATGTCGGTCGTCGTCTCCGCGAGCGATCGCGAGAGCAAATGAAATTCGGAGTACCGATCCAGTTCGAGCGCATCAAACTCTTCGTTCTTCCGACCGGGTCGCCGCGCGCCTCCCGGCAACAGAGAAGCACCATCGCCCCACAAGCGACGTCGGCCCCCCAACGCACCGACGCCGTACTTCGTGTCGAGTGAATTCGAAGTCCCACGCAAACGCTCAACCGCGCGGCGAATCTCTTCGACGCAATGGGCGAAGTCCGACATCCGTTGCTCAAACGAAGACCGATTGATGATCAACTCACCGACCTCACGGACCAGCGCGTCGATTCGTTCGACCGGGACTCGCAACGTCTCGCTCGACTTCTTTTCCTCGACAGCGCTCGCACCGCCAACCGCATCAGCCGCCGGCAGCGGCAAGCGGTTCCAGACTGCGAAACTCGGCAACGCCGCCGTAATGAGCGACTCGTCGATCGGCTTGACCGGTTCGGGGACAGCGGTAGGTGTAACCTCAACGGCTTCATGAG
>JAYUFI010000362.1:0-5750 GCA_043738805.1 Planctomycetaceae bacterium
ACAAGCTGCACGCCGGGGAGACCGATCAGCCGATCGCCGCCCTGATCGCCGACCTGAAACGGACGGGACTCTGGGACGACACGCTCCTGATCTGGGGAGGCGAATTCGGCCGCACTCCGACCAGCGAAGGAGTCAACAAACCAGGCCGCGACCACGACTGGCACGGCTTCTCGATGTGGCTCGCCGGAGCGGGCACTCGCGGCGGCCAAGCGATCGGAGCGACGGATGAACTCGGCTTCGCCGCTGTGGATGAACCGTGCCACGTCTCTGACCTGCACGCCACGATCCTGCACCTCATGGGCCTCGACCACGAACGTCTGACGTTCTTCTACAAGGGGTTGGAAGAACGCATCACCGGCACGCGCGGCAGCGTCGTGACGAAGGCGCTCAGCTAAGCTATCGTGTCGGCTGACCGAAACGCAAAGGCGTTACTCGGCCCCTTCCAACTCCGCTTGCAGTTCGCACCAGCGGGTTTCGGCTTCGTCAAGCTGGGTGGTGAGTGCGGTGACTTCGTTGTGCAGGCGCAAGGATTCGGTGGCATCGTGAGATTCGAGAAGCTCGCTGCTCGCTTTTTTCTTTTGGTCGTCGAGGCGGGCGATTGTTTTTTCGGTAGTGGCGATTTCTTTGCGGATCGCGCGATCGTCTCGACGAGGGGCGCGAGCAGCGGCGGGTTTGTTGGCTGCCGGTTTGTTGGTTTGGGGCGGGGCCTTGCTGAGTCGCGTGGCGAGTTCGCGTTCGCCGTCTTCAATCTCTTTGTTGACCGCGTAGAGATAAGCGTCGTAGCCACCGCCGTAGTTCGTCACGTGACCGTCGCGGACTTCAATGATGCACGTGGCGACGCGTTTCATGAAGTGCCGGTCGTGCGTCGTGAAGATGACCGTTCCTCGATAGTCGATCAGCGCCTGAGCGAGGGCCTCGACCGTATCAACGTCGAGATGGTTGCCCGGTTCGTCGAGGACCAGCACGTTGAATTGCGAGAGCAACAGACCTGCGAGACAGCACCTCGCGCGTTCGCCTCCGGAGAGGACTGAGATGCGTTTCTGAACGGCGTCTCCTCGGAAGAGCATCGCACCGGCGACATTCAGAATCGCCTGCGTCGTTGTGCCGAACGTGGCGTTGTCTTGGAGGTATTCGAGGACCGTGTATTTATCGGGGAGGCTCGTGTAGACGTGCTGGGCATAGACGCCGACTTGGCACCCGTGGCCCCACTTCACTTCGCCCGCGAGTGGCCTCAGCGAATCGACGACTGTTCGCAGGAACGTTGTCTTTCCTTGGCCGTTATCACCGACGATGGCGGCTCGCGAACCGTGATCGATCTCGACACCGATCCCGCTGGCGATTTGGCGTTCGGGATACCCGATGGCCAGATCGCGGCATCGCACCGCCGGGCCTTGTCGCGGTTCGACCTGCGGCGCGCGGATGAACGCGGTCGCCTCGTCACCGGCAATGTCGGTCAGCTCCAGTCGTTCGAGCTGCTTCGACTTTGATCGCGCTTGCGTGGCGGTGCTCGCTCGCGCTTTGTTTTTCGCAATGAAGACTTCGAGGTCGCGGCGCTTGGCTTGAATCGCCACGTTCGAGCGGAGCAGGTGTTCGTTCTGCTCCTTTTGATAGTTGAGGAACGCGTCGATCTTGCCGGGATACATCGTCAATTTGCCGCGAGACAGGTCGAGCGTGTGCTCGCACGTCGCATTCAAAAACGCACGGTCATGCGAGACGATGAGGCAGGCTTGCTTGAAGTTTCGCAGAAAGTGCTCGAGCAAAATCTGCGTACGCAAGTCGAGGAAGTTGGTCGGCTCGTCGAGCAGTAACAAGTTTGGTTCGTGCAATAAGAGCGCGGCCAATTTGACGCGCGTCTGCCAACCACCTGACAGCCGTGAGACCGGCCCTTCGAGGTAGTCCCCCTTCAACTCGAACTGGCCAGCGACCTCGCCGCACTTCCATTCGGGCTGTCCGCTGTCGCGAATCAGGAAGTCGTGAGCCGACTCGCCGGGCAGAAATGGATCATGCTGTCGCAGATAGCCGATCTGCAAATTGGGATGCCGAGTCACCTCGCCGTTGTCGAGCTCCTCTTCGCCGAGCAGAACTCGGAGCAGCGTGCTTTTGCCCGCCCCGTTGCGACCGATGAAGCCGACCTTCACATCATCGGACAGCGTCGCCTCGGCATTATCCAACAGCACTTGCTCGCCATAACTTTTGCACGCCTGCCTAATCTGCATCAACACAGCCATCAGCCACGAACCCTCACGTTGGAATGATCGGAAAGGGGCGAACTGTAACGAGAGGAGAGCGAGATGTGGATTCGGAGCCGGTGCTTCATTTGCACCGACGGGTACGTCGTGACGAAAGCGAGTTCTTGCAAAAGGCTCGACAGTATGAGCACTCAAAATTTCGAAGGTTCCATGTGCGTACCGATGACGTTCCGCGAATCGCGATCGGTCGAGCTTCCGGTCATTTAATTTTTGCTGAGATCATTACCCTTCGCTCACGTCACCTTCCCGCCGGTGCGGATGAGAGCGATGAGGTCTTTCGTCGAGAGTTTGCCGGCTTGGTCGGTCCCTTCGAGGATGCCGGCGACGAGGTCGCGTTTGGCGGCGTGTAGTTTCAGGATTTGTTCTTCGATCGTGTCCTTCGCGACGAGGCGATAGACCGTGACCGGTCGAGTTTGGCCGATGCGGTGTGCTCGGTCGGTGGCTTGGTCTTCGACGGCGGGGTTCCACCACGGGTCGAGATGAATGACGTAGTCCGCACCTGTCAGATTCAAGCCGGTGCCGCCGGCTTTGAGTGAGATCAGGAAGAAGTCTCCCTCGCCGCGTTGGAAGGCATCGACTCGTTCCTGCCGCTTCTTCGGCTGCGTTTGGCCATCGAGGTATTGGTACTTGATACCCCGTTCGTCGAGTGCCTCGCGAATCAAGCCAAGGTGTTGCGTGAACTGGCTGAAGACGAGTGCCCGATGTCGTCCCTCGCGGAGTTCGTCCACCGTTTCCAAAAACAGATCGAGCTTCGCAGACGACTTCTTCCATGTCGCATCGACCAGGCGCGGATGACAGGCAAGCTGTCGCAGCTTCGTCAGCGCGGCGAGCACTTGAAAGCGTTGATCCTTGTCGGTGTTTTCGGCGAGATCAGTCAGATTCGTGACGGCCCACAACCGGGCGTCTTCATAGCGAGTTCGTTCCGCAGGAGAGAGTTCCGCCGTGAGTTGAATCTCGGTGCGTGGCGGGAGTTCTTTGAGCACTTCGCTCTTCGTGCGACGCAGAATGAATGGGTGGAGGACTCGCGACAGCGCGTGCTTGCGGTCGGCGTCTTTCGACTTCTCAATCGGATCGCCGAAGACCTCGCGGAAGCGTTCCCAACTTCCGAACAAGCCGGGCGAGATGCCGCGAAAGACGCTCCACAAATCGCCGAGATGATTCTCGACCGGCGTGCCCGTCAGCGCGAGTCGCCAATCGGCATTCAAATCGCGCACGACTTGAGCGGTCTTCGTCTGACTGTTCTTAATGTTCTGCGCCTCGTCCAAAACGAGCGTGCCCCACTTCACTTCCTTCAGTTCGTCAGCATGTTGTTGCACGAGGTAATAGCTGCTGATGAGCAGATCGCCGGGGCCAAGCGTTTTCAGGAACTCACAGCGATCGGTGTCGCGATACAAGATCGGACGCAGTGTCGGAGCAAAGCGTTCGCACTCGCGAACCCAATTGAAGCCGACCGACACCGGAGCGATGACGAGCACCGGCCCGACTTCGCGACGATCAAGCAACACGGCCAGTGCTTGCACCGTTTTTCCCAAGCCCATGTCGTCTGCCAAGCAGCCACCGACACCCCATTCGGACAAGCGTCGCAGCCACTTGAAGCCGTCCACTTGATAGTCGCGCAGATCGGCGGTCAGCGTCGTCGGAACTTGCGGCTCAAGGTCCGCTGAACGCGACAGCCGCGCGAGCGTTGTTTTCCAGGTCTTCGACGATTTGACGGTGACATGCTCATCGAGCAAGTCCGCAATGACCGGCGCGGCGGTCGTATTGAATTCGAGCTTGCCACGATTCGAGTGCAGCATGTCCGACACTGCGGCCAGTCGATCGCGAAACGCTTGCGAAATCGACGCGAACTGACCTTTGCCAAGATCAACGTATCGTCTCCCTCCACGCAGCGCGGCCAGCAACGAGATCAGCGGAAACTTCACGCCATCGAGTTCGATCGAACCCGACAGTCCAAACCAATCGTGTTGATCTTTGATCTCGACTCGCAGCGCCGAGGCCGAGATTTCACCCAGCACACGCATTCGCCGAACCTTCGCATCCTCCGGCCACACCACGATCGGGTCTTCCGCATCGCGTGCCCGCAACGTGTCGAGCAGATCAAGCACCTCGTCGTCCGCTTCGATCGTCCACGCGAAGCGATCGGTCGTCGGGAAGCGATGCAGAAACAAATCCTTCGCCAGATTGCTCGCTCGAAACCGTTCGCCGTCGAGATCACGTTCGGTACGAATGCGATCGTCGTCATCGCTCTTGCCGAACACCTCCAACGGCCCGTCACCCGGCGTGAAGAACGTCCCCGCCGCAACCGGTTGCACACACAGATCAATTGCCGCACCGACAGGATCGCGCGGCGTGATCCGCAACCGCAACCGATTGTCCGCGTCGATCAATTCCCCCTTCATGGTCTCCGGCAAGCCGACCGGCAACTTCGCTTCGAGCGCCGGCAAACGTTTAATGAGTTCGGCACGAGCCTCCTTCGGCAACACCGCTTCTTTGTCGGCAAACGCACGTGCGAGAACAATTTGTTCGTCGCTCGCCGGTGCGACGGATAAAACTCGCTGCGACACATCGTACCCAACGGCATGACGTCCACAGATCACGAAACTCGAATACGCTGATTGCGGTCGCCCATCCAACGCGACACTCATTCGCCAAGTTTGGTCCTTCGATTCCTGAATGGACAAGCCAAGCTGTGCTCGTCGAACTTCAATCGGCGAATAGTCGAACAACACTTGCGGATGACCGATCAACGCCTCGAAACATTTCCCTAACGCAACGTCACTCGGTCCCCAATATCCGTAACAACGTCCCGCTGCGCGAGTCACTTCGAGATCCGCCGGAGTCAATTGCAGCTTTTGCTGATGAGCGATTTTTTCCCAATTCAACGACCGCCCCTTGGACCAAGCCCCGCGTTTGCCAAGCGATTGCTCAAGCGCCTCTAAACGAAAATTGATCCGGCCACCTGGGTGTGGACTCTGCCAAGCATAGGTCATGACTTGATGGGTCGAGACTCGCCACGCCAAACGTGTCTTCGCCGGTTCAACCGGAGTGACAACCAACGTCTGACGGCGTTCGCTCCGCTCCAAAAAATGATCGATCTGCCGCAAGGCCGCCGTCCAATCCGGCGGCTCTTCACCGAGCATCGACGTCACCAAAGCGGACCTTGCCCCGGCCGCAAATTCACGTTGCAATCGCACGAGCATCGCGTAGGTGTGTTTGCAGAAATACCCCTGACCCGAATACGAGCACGTGCAAATGGTATCGCTTAGTGAATATCGGTCGTCGCTGTTTTCGACTTCCTGAATACTCATTTTCACGGCGAGCTTGTATGGCTTCGACAGGCTCCCTTGGCATTCGCAAACGATGCAATTCAGCTCGCGATCGAACCTCAAGTTTGCGATCCGCGAAACGTATCCCCTGCCTCGATGCTGCTGCCCGAAGTCGTGCTCTTCGAGCATATCGCTGATTTCAGCCTGCCTTCGTCGCACTGATTCTTGAAATCCA
>JAYUFI010000363.1:0-5747 GCA_043738805.1 Planctomycetaceae bacterium
TCGCCCAAAAGCCGATCGGGGACATCCGGTCGAATATCGCAGATCAGTTCGAGACCTTTGCGGTGAGCGGACAATGCCAACGTCTTCATCGCACCGGCGATCATGGTCCGCAAACTGAACTCGACATCGTCGAGTTCCAGCTTGCCCGCTTCGATCTTCGAGAAGTCGAGAATGTGATTGATCAGCGACAGCAACGACTCGGCCGAGTCCGCGACCGCCGTCAGGTTGTCTCGCTGTTCTGCCGTGAGCGGTGAGTCGAGCACCAATTCGGTGAGGCCGATGATCGCATTCATCGGCGTCCGAATTTCGTGGCTCATGTTGGCGAGGAACAAACTTTTCGCCTCGTTGGCGGCGTCTGCCTGTTCTTTCGCACGCTTGAGCAACTCTTGGTTCCGTCGCTGCTGAGTCATGTCGAGTACAAAGCAAATACACTCGTTGGAAGAATTGTCCAACATCGACACGCCGACCATGATCGGAACTCGGCTGCCGTCTTTGCGGAAATACTCTTTCTCCCACGCGGGGCAAACGCCCGTCGCCAGCAAACTTTCGACAGCGTGGACATCGAGATGCACATATTCCGGGGGAGTGATGCGGTCCCAACGCAACCGCCCAGTGTGCATGTCTTCGCGCGTGTAACCGACTAGCGACAAGAGTGCATCGTTCGCTTCCAAGATCGCACCGCTCAAATCGGCCAGCATGATCCCGATGATGTTCGCATCGAAGAGCTTTCGGAATCGTGCATTGCTGTGCTGCAACGCCTCTTCCGCATCGACTCGTTGAGTGACGTCCCAGAACATCGACTGTGTGCCGATGATCAGGCCTTCGGAGTCAGTCACCGGAGCCTTCATCACTTGCACATGCAGCCGATGACCGTCGGGCATCGCGTGCTCTTCGATTTCTTCGACGACCAACCTATCGCGAATTACCTTCTGGTCGTCCTGCTGATATTTCTCAGCCAGCATCGGCGGAAAGAACGCGAAGTCCGTCTGACCGACCAATTCATCCAGTCGCTTGTGCATGACATCGCAGAAACGCTGATTGGCAAAGACGAAACGTCCTTGAATGTCCTTGCGAAAGACATTGAGCGGCAGCGATTCGATGAGCGACCGATACATCTCTTCGGTCTGACGCAGAGCGGATTCCGTTTGCTTACGTTCAACGGCATATCGAATTGTCCGTTCGAGGATCGAGGTCGTCAGCCGCTCTTTGATCAGGACGTCTTGAGCCCCCGCCCGCAGCGAGGCGATCGCTCCGTCGTCATCATCCCAACCGACCAACATTAACACCGGAGTTCGTGGCGCGACCGATTGCAATTCGGTCAACGAGCCGACGCCGTAATGATCCGGCAGAAACCAGTCGAGCAAAATGACGTCGACAGACTTGTGAGCCAACAACTCGATCGCGGCAGTCAAGTTCGCTACGTGAGCGACTTTCAGCAAGCAACGAACCGACGCTGCCAAAAATCCGACGATGCGCCGAGCCTCGGCGGGATTGTCTTCCACAAGCAGAACGGAAAGCTCGGGACGCTGCATGATCAAGCGCAATTGCGAAAGTGAACCAGCGAAACTTCTGGAACTTCGGTCACAGACAGCCGCGACAGCATCCGCAACCGACTAGGGACCGTCAAGCAGGTATTAGGGTAAGTTCCCCTTGCCATGTTTGGTACGACCAGCCCTACGAAAAGTTCGAGTAAAATCGCACGGACGTGTACTACGAGTAGAAACGTTACGCGTTTACGCCCTCAATCAAAGAGGACTTCGCGTTCGGCCATCACTACGAAATGGTGCGAATGGCCGCCACGTTCCGCCAGATGTTGTTGACCGGAAAGGAACCGGTGCCGCATCCAGAAATCCTCGAAGTGACCGCGATCGTTCATGCCGGTGCGAAATCGCTCAAAGAACAAAGCGGGCTGGTCAAGCTGGCGGAAGTTCTGTCGTGAGTCAGCAAGGAAAGCTGGCCAATCTCTTCGATGGCGGCATCGCGAGTCAGCGTGCTGCGAACTCGGCGACTCGGTCCACTCGACGTGTGCAAACCCGCTAACCGAGATTATTCATGCTTCGGGGATATTTCGTGATAGCGTGTGCCATTGAAGCCTGAAGCGCAAGCGAAGAGATGTTGCTACAGCTCCTTCGCTTGCGCTTCAGGCCTCAATGCAACCGTGAATAATCCCGCTAAGCTACGGTCGTCACGGGGTTGCCCTGAATGATTAGGGACAATCGGTGAGGCGGCCAGTTTCCGAACTTCAAACATTGGTGAGGCCCATGCGACATTTCGCTCTGCTCTTCGTCGTTCTCGTTGGCTCGGTCTCTGCTCAAGAGCCGCCGTATGTGAATCCTCTGACCGCCGCTCCCCCGTACTATCGAGTGCGCTACGAAGGCTCGTCGCAAGTGGGCGAGTTGGTTTATCCGGTGAGCTTCACGGTCTGGATTCCGCCGGAGGTCAAAACGCTGCGCGGGTTGGTCGTGCATCAGCACGGCTGCGGCGAAGGCTCGTGCAAGTCAGGGCAGACCGGGGCCTTCGATTTGCATTGGCAAGCATTGGCCAAGAAGCACGGCTGCGCCTTGATCAGCCCTGTGTATGAGCAGCCGGAGAAAGCCGACTGTCAGTTGTGGTGCGATCCTCGCAAGGGCTCGGACGTGACGTTTCAGAAGTCGTTGACCGAATTGGGAGCGAAGTCGAGTCATCCGGAATTGGCTACCGTGCCGTGGGCTCTCTGGGGACACAGTGGTGGCGGACATTGGGCGGGCGGCATGACATTGCTGCATCCCGATCGCGTGGCTGCCGCGTGGCTCCGTTCGGGAGTGCCGCCGATCGCCGCCGCCGAAGGGAAGCCCGCCCCTTACGCCATTTCAGAAGCCGCCTGCCAAGTCCCCGTCATGGTGAATCTCGGCACCAAAGAAGGGGTCACGGATAAAGCCAGCCGGTTCGCCGGAGTGTGGCCTGGCAATGAAGCCTTTTTTCTGGCGATGCGTGCCAAAGGGGCGTTCATCGGCGTGTCCGTCGATCCGTTGTCGAGCCATGACTGTGGCAATCAACGCTACTTAGCGATGCCCTGGTTTGATGCTTGTCTGACCGCGCGGCTCCCCGCGAAGAACGGCGATCCGCTCAAGCCGATGTCGAGCAAAGAGGGCTGGCTGGCTCCACTCAATGCCGGTGATGCGAATGTGATTGCTCCCGTACACGCGGCAAAGTTTGAAGGTGCGTTGGAGAAATCCGTCTGGCTCCCGAATGAATCTGTCGCCGCAGCCTGGACTCAATACACGAAAGACTCGGCGGTCACCGACACCACATCGCCCTCCGCGCCCACGAACGTGCGAGTCGTGGGCAATGTGCTGACGTGGTCCGCCGAAGCCGACCTCGAAAGCGGTCTCGCCAGCTTCATCATCGAACGTGACGGCCAGTTCCTCGCCAACGTCCCTGAGCAAGGCCAAGCGAAAAACCCGTTCGGTCGTCCGATCTTCCAGAACCTCTCTTACAGCGACACCCCCACGCAACCGCTGGTCGAGATGAAGTTCACCGACACCAAAGCCGAAGCCGGTAAGACGCATCAGTACCGAGTCATCGCGGTGAATACTGTCGGCCTGAAGTCGAAGTAGTGGTGAGGTGCCGTTGGCCACGACGTCGGGTGGCGAGTGAGAGCGTGTTTTGAATCTCATTGGAGTTGAACTATTCCAAATACGTTGAACCACTCACTCCCGCTTCGTACTGCTGGATCGCTTCGTCGGCTTTCACCTGATCGAGCTTGCTGGCTTTCATCTGCGCGGTGATCAGGGCACGAAAGTTTTCGCCGCATTGGGCTTTGTCGTAACGGGCGAAGGCGAGCATGTCGGAGATCTTGCTAGCGGGGACGAGCTTCGTGATGTGGTAGCGGCCGTCAGAATCGATCACGACTTGGGCCTCGTTCGGCAGGCCGAAGAGGTTGTGGAAACTGCCCATCACTTCTTGGTACGCGCCGACCAGGAAGATCGCCAGGTAGTACGGCTCGCCCGGTTTGCGGTCGTTGAAGCCGTGCAGTTCGAGCACCTGCTTCACATCCTTGAGGTCCACGAACTTCTTGATGCAGCCGTCGCTGTCGCAGGTCACGTCAACAAGCGTGGCGAAGTCGGTCGGTGTTTCGTCGAGCTTGTGGATCGGCATGATGGGAAAGAGTTGGCCGATCGCCCATGAATCGGGGGCCGAACGAAACAGCGAGAAGTTGCAGAGATACTTCGACGCCAGAATACGGCGAAGGGCGTCGAACTCTTCGTCGTGCAAGTCGGCAACATGCGCGAACTGCAATGCCTTCGAGCAGATCTCCCAGAAGAGAACTTCTCCCTTCGCACGGTCTTCCAAACTGATCAGGCCGAGATTGAATTGCGTGTGCAGTTCGTCTTTGTCATCGAGCGCATCGTGGTAGAACTCGCGATAGTTCTTGCTGTTGATGCCGTCGAGCAACGACTTCAGTTCGTAAATGACTTGTGGATCGTCCTCATCAATGCCGGCGGCGGGAAGATCCTCGGCGAATGTTTCGATTTCGTCGCGGATCGACGTCACGAAGACCGCGTGATACGCCGTCATGACGCGACCGCTCTCGGTGACGAGGTGAGGGTGCGGCACTTTCTCGTCGTCGCAGACTGACTTGATCATGTAGACGACGTTGTTGGCGAACTCCTCGACAGTGTAATTGATCGACGCTTCGAACGTCGTCTTCGAGCCGTCGTAATCGACGCCCAACCCGCCGCCGATGTCGAGGAATTCCACCTCGACTTTCATCTGGCGAATTTTCGCATACACGCGAGCCGCCTCCTTCATCGCGTTCTTTACACGTTTAACGTCGGTGATCTGCGAGCCAATGTGAAAGTGCAGCAGCTTGAGTGAGTCGATCAGTCCGTCGGCTCGCAGCAGGCGGATACATTCGAGAATCTCGGAGGTGGTCAGCCCGAACTTCGCCGCCTCACCGCCGGAGGCCGCCCACTTGCCTGAGCCGCGCGAATACAGCTTCGCTCGTATACCAATCAGCGGCGTGACGCCGGTTTCCTTCGCCAATCGGATGATCATCTTCAGCTCGTTGAGCTTTTCGACCACGGCGACAACGCGTTTCCCCGCTTGCACTCCGAGCAACGCCATCCGAATAAACACCTCATCTTTGAAGCCGTTGCAGATGAGCAACGACTCCGGCGGCTGTTCGAGCGACAATGCGGCATACAACTCCGCCTTCGATCCGGCTTCGAGGCCGATGCTCTGCTTGACGCCGTCGCGCAAGAAAGTCTCGACGACCTCGCGTCGCGGATTGACTTTCATCGGAAAGACCGGAAAGTGCCCGCCGCCGTAGTCGAACTCCTTCGCGGCGGCCTCATACGCCAAACAGAGTCGATTGAGCTGCGCTCCCAAAATCTGCGGAAACCTCAGCAAAAACGGTGACGAAAGCTTTCGTTGTTCGACCAAGTCTTGCACGATCTCAAAGACATCCGCTTCGCGCGCATCGCCCTTCGCCGGTCGCACGCTGAGGTGCCCTTGCCGATTGATGCCGAAGTAGCCGGCTCCCCAATTGTCGAGGCCATAAGTTTGCGCGACCTCTTCGATCGTCGTGGATTTCATGCGAGTCCTTTCTGATTCAAGATGCCAATGACTTGCCTTGAATCGTGACGGGAGTGAGCGACATCATCCAGCCAACAACTCGTCTGTATTTTGTTCGAGTCAGGTTTCCAAAACTCCCGTTCGCGCGTTCTGCGGGGCGGAGTACATTCCGATCCGTCTCGTCTGCGACA
>JAYUFI010000364.1:0-5739 GCA_043738805.1 Planctomycetaceae bacterium
GTGCGACTTGGTCAGCGGTTCGGGTTTAAGACGTTGAATGTCGTTCGCCGCACGGAGCAGGCCGACGCATTGAAGAAGCTCGGCGCGGATGCGGTTGTCGTCTTCGATGCGGCGAAGCAATCTGCCGATGATCTGCAACGGGAAGTGCGGAACGCTGTCGGTTCACATGGCGTCCGTTTTGCGATTGATCCCGTCGGAGGTGCGACCGGTTCTGCCGTGGTGAAGTCGCTTGCTCCCGGAGGTCGTTTGTTGGTTTATGGCACACTGTCGCCAGAACCGTTGAGCTTTTCACCTCGCGATCTGATGACGCCGGGAGCATCGATCTCTGGCTTTTGGTTGGCTCGCTGGCTGCCGCAAATGAGTTTGCTCGCAAAGCTGAAGTTGATTCGGACGGTCTCCGGTCTGGTTCAAGACGGCACGCTCACGTCTGACATCGGTGGAGTGTTTTCGATCGACCGAGTGACCGACGCCGTCCGCGCTGCGGAGACTTCCGGACGAACGGGAAAAATTCTGCTGCGCATTGCGGATGCGTAGGTCATTGTCCCCGTAGCACGGTTTTCCAAACCGTGCGGACAACCAGATATTCGAAGAGCGCTCGATGTACCGTGAAGAACGGTTTGAAAAACCGTTCTACAAAGTTCGACCCTCCGCCGCGCTGCCATCTTGATCGGGATTGATCTCCGGCGACTTCCGTTTGCGACCGCGTCGGCCGGTTGGCGGAGGCTCACGGGACTCATCGGATTTGAACGTGTCCCAATCACGCTCAGTCGGTAACAGGTCAATCAATGGCGACACCACAAGAGGCTTCGCTGTCGGTGCCACGGCGATCAAACGTTTGGACCAAGCGTCCGCTTCGCTGAGAAAAGTCTTCTGCAACGCCTGCGTCGCCTCGTCCTGTTTATCTGCTGGAACCAATCGCCAAATCGCCCGCGACAGATTTTCAAGCTCGTCACTCGAACGGTTGTATTCCAAACCGGTGATGGCGAATTTCCATGCCGCCAAGAGATCCATTTGAGTCGCTCGCTCGCTCGCCAGTCTCACCCAAACGCTAGGTAATGCCGGATCGCGTCGAACAGCCTCTTGGAAGAACGGGACGCCAACCGACAGACCGCTTTCTTGCGCGACCTGACGACCTTTGAAGGCGTGATAACGGCCGATCCAAACCGGATGCAGCACGCCGTAGACTGCGACTGGAACCAAGAGGTGCCCGGCTAACCACATCAGCCAACCCAATCGTGCTCGCGATGCGCGGGCGTTGAGCCAACCATAAGCAACCCCGACGAAGTGCGCGAGGTTCGCGATGTGCAGGAGATCAACCGCCGTCAGCACAACGCAGGCAATCAAGCACGTCCACAGATTGCGGACAACTCCGTCATGCACTCGATCGGCAACTGCTGGATCATAACGACGTTCCACAAGGCACCAGCCAAACATGGCGCAGACAACTCCCGACAGCCCGATCGGAAGGTGTTGCAAAAAATACTCCGGCAACATCGGGATCAAGGCTGCGAAAAACCAAAAGCTCAAATACGACACTCGGCGCATCCGCCGCTCCATCAGCGGGCCAAGAAACCACAACGAACTCACGTTGCAGAAGAGGTGCAGCAAGCCCCCATGATGAAATGAACTCGCCGGAATCCTCAACCAGCGCCACCACGAACCGTTCCACAACTCGAACGGACCATGCACGTCTTCACCACCGACAAAGCTCATGTCAACAACACGTCCGAAGCTGCTGAGTGCCATCGCATCCTTGTTGCGAGTTTGTTGATACTCAACGGCAATGAACAAAAACACGGACACCGCGATCATCACAAAAGTGATCGGAGCTTTGCGGAAATCACGAGCCAACGCGGCAATCATGCAGTTCAACTTTCTAGGGGACGTTCGGTAAACAGTAACGACTCAAACTGAGTATTTTCAGAAACGCATTTTCAATGCAAAGGTGCCAAGACTCGCAAAGGTTCGCAAAGAATCCGAGACGATCGACTTCGAGATTCAAAACGAATTCAAGGAGATTGATTGCCTGAACTCTTTGCGAGGCATTGCGGTCCTCTGCACCTTTGCGTTGAAAATTGTTTTGTTCGCTTTATGACGATGGGGACCACAGCAGGCCCAAGATTCCTAAGCCATAAAACGTGTATTCGACATCCGCCTGTTCGTCCCAACTGGCTCCTCGAAAACCGCCGGTTGGGAACTCAATCTGCTGCGCGATGAACGCTTCAAGGTTCGCCACGTTCAGCAAATCGAGCAACCCGAAATCTTGAGCGATCAACAATCCGGTGAATGTCGAAAGGCCGTCCGAGAACGGAATTCGAGAGTTGGCTTGAAAGCCTCCTTCGGAACCGCGCACCGATTTGAGGAAGTCTTGCAGATCGGCGGTGAGTTGCTCATCCGCAAAGCCCAAACGCTGCAACAGCACGGCACCGGCGGCAGTCGGATTCGTGCCGCTGGTTTTCATCGGTGCGATCTCGACGAACCCACCGTCGTCACGCTGACGATCCAGAATGAACTGTCCGAGCTTGTTCGGCTTCACCACTTTCTTGCCAAGTAATTCGTAAGTCATCGCAACCAAAAACGATTGATACGTGCTGCCGATCGCTCCTTCGGCTGACTTCGCATAACCGCCGTCAGAAGTGCGCACGCTTTCGAGCTTCTCGCCAATCTGCTCGGCCCAATCAGATGGCTCATTTGCGAACAGATCGGAGCCGCCGAACGCCTGCGTCACCAACGCCGTGTACAGCCAACTGATGAGATCGACGACGTGCAGCTTTCGCCAATCAAAACCTTGAATGAACTGGCCGACTCGCGTTGCTTCTTCAACCGACATCCCACCGAGCACGCCGAGTCCGCGAACGGCGAAACTTGTGTAGTACAGATCGCTGTCCCCTTCGCGACCTAAGAACCCACCATCACGCTGCTGCCGAGAAAAGATGAACTGGCGATGTCGCTCACGTCGCTCCGGATCAAGCCGTGCAAGCCCGGCCGCAATCCGGTTGCCGAGTTGAATCAGGTAAGGTTCGGAGTCGGACATAAGAGGTCGATTGGTTGAGAGTCATTCGTTCGCGATCACAGGCCAGTTGTAGGGCGAGTCACATCCACGGACCACTGACAACGGACCACATTCAGCACCTTGATTGCGTCTCGTCCCACAACGGAGTCAAATCTCGCGTCCCGCAATTCGCCCCACGTTGAGTGCCCGCCAATGTCCGAGACCGTCGCAACGAATTCGCCTGCATCGAGTCAGGACAAGTTGCCGCACGCTGGTTCGCTTAAAGAGTTGTTGCAGGTGGCGATGCCGCTGATGATCAGTTCGGGATCAGTCAGCTTGATGCACATTGCGAATCGGACATTTCTCACCTGGGACTCGCGCGAGTCGCTCGCTGCCGTGCTGCCATCGGGAATTTTGCATTGGACGGTCATGAGTCTCGTCTTCGGCACAGTGCAATACGCGAACACGTTTGTCGCACAGTACGAAGGTGCCGGGCGGCGTGATCGCGTCGCCGCGTCGGTGTGGCAAGGGATTTATGTCGCGATCTGCGGTGGAGTGCTGCTGACGTTGTTCGCGTTTTTTGCCAAACCGATCTTCGACACGATCGGTCATGAACCAGCCGTGGCCACGTTGGAAGCAGACTACTTTCGAGTCCTCTGCTTCGCGTCGTTGCCCATGTTGCTCACGGCGAGCATGACCTGTTTCTTCAGCGGGCGCGGGAAGACTCGCGTGGTGATGACGGTGGTCCTCATCGGCGTGGCAATCAACATTGCAAGCGATTACTTGCTGATCTTTGGGAACAGCATGATTCCTCGCATGGGAATTGAGGGGGCGGCGATCTCCACCGTGATTGCACAAACTGCTCAATGTTTGATGTTGATGTGGTTGCTTTCGCGTCGAGAACTTCGCGAACAGTATGGGACATGGCGTCATCGCGCGTTTGACCGCGAACTGCTTGCTCGGTTTTTGAAATATGGATTCCCGCAAGGGCTGCATTTGTTTGTGGATGTCGCGAGCTTCGCCATGTTCATGCTCATGGTCGGTCGGCTCGGTAAGGATGAACTGGCCGCGACGAACCTCGCGTTTAGCCTCAATACGCTCGCCTTTGTGCCGATGCTTGGATTGGGGACGGCCGTTTCGACGCTCGTGGGACAGCGGATCGGCGAAGGGCGTCCGGAGTTGGCGATCCGCACGACATGGAATGCATTTGGACTTTCAGCGATCTACATGCTGACGTTTGCCGCGATTTATGTCGGGCTGCCGGACCTCATTTTGAAACCCTATGCGGCGTTCTCGGATGCGGCAGACTTCGTAGCGTTACGTGACCAAGTCGTCACGCTGTTGCGCTTCGTGGCGATTTACTGCTTCTTCGATGCGATGGGGATAGTCTTCGGATTCGCGATCCGAGGGGCCGGCGATACGCGATTCGCGCTCGTGTTCTCATGCGTGTCGGCATGGACGCTGATGGTGGTGCCGACGGTAATCAGCCAAGTTTGGTTTCAAGGAAGCCTGACCGCGAGTTGGTGGTTCTGTACGATTTACACCATCGTGCTCGGCCTCGGCTTCATGGCTCGATTTCAGGCCGGTCACTGGCGATCAATGCGCGTCATCGAAGCGACCGCGACATCGACATCGACATCGAATGCGCCGCCACTGACCTAGCTTGCAGGTGAGCCGAGTGGCGTCAGCCCCCGGACAAGTTTGCGAACAGCCCGGGGGGGTAACGCCACCCGGCTCGCCAATAGGCTCTGTAAAAAGCGAAACCCACAGAGGGATCAACTCTGTGGGTCTCGCGGCGTAAGCTCAGTCAGTGACGAACTGAAGGAGCAAGTTCTGAGTCGCATTCAGTCAGGTAGCTCGGTTTTTCAAACCGGACGAGCCGGTTCGCCCGGTTTGGAAAACCGGGCTACGAATTAAACTTAAACGTCCGACTCTTCATCGGTGGCATGAGCGAAGACTAATTCGTCGTCGTCATCTTCGTGATCTTCGTGATCGAAGTTGTAGATGTTGGATGGTTCATCATCGCCGTCTTTGTCTGCGGACCAAGCTGGCCGAGTGGTGGCCCAATCCGGAGTTGAACCCGCTTCATAAGGCTGCTTGGGTTCCGACAAGAGCAAGAAGCAACCCTCTGCGATCGGTTCCAGGAATTGTTGGAACCACAGCATCCGCTGCACGTGTGGTTGCGGATTGAAGAGCTGGATACGAATTCCCTTTTCTCGCCAGTCAAACAACAGGCCGAAAAAGCCGCTGGGGATGTACTTCACATACGCCATGTTGACGCCGATCGAGTGCTGTCGCTCTTTGTCGATGAGCTTCGTCAGCGTCTCGCGGAGCAGAGACAAGTCGGCTCCATCCCAAATTTCCATCGTGCCGAGGTCGATGACCTTCGCACCGTTCCAGTCGTGAAACCTGAGTCGATTGCGCTTGGCCATGATTGTGCTTCTCATCAGAGGGTGATTCGGACCGGGCCGGTCCAAACATAGTTCGCGTTTTGGACGAGGGATTGTTCGCAAGCGGTGGGCCAACGGAAAAAAGTTTTCCATTTGGTGCGTAACTCGTGAACTGGCATTGACCAGCGTTTCATCCAAGTTCTTGGACAGTCGGTGAGGATTATGCGGGTGCGGTGTTTTGCAACACCCTGTCGATCGTCGAACGTTGCGTTCTGGAGACGGTTGCGAAATACAGCAGCGCCCGATTCACGCGGCTTGAATTCGACATGAGCGAGCATCATGCTCCCCCCGCACGTT
>JAYUFI010000365.1:0-5735 GCA_043738805.1 Planctomycetaceae bacterium
CAAAATATGTTGGCGGATTCATGATGGTTGTCGTTGTCTCCAGTCAGCCGCGTCGGGCATGTGCCCAATTTATCGAATCGTCCCATCGGCGAGACAAAACTGTCGAAAGTCGCACTCCTTGCAAATCCGTGATTCCGGTGGCGTCAGAATGTGGAAGTCGTTGGCTTCGATCTTCGCCACGACCTCATCGAAGTGACGGCCCGCTTCCTCGACCATCTCAGGCCGATATGGGAACTCCATGATCGCGTCGGCCTTATTCTCTTCGGCTGTCCAATACAGCACGAGCCGCTCGACACGCTTGCCGTGTCGCCGCTCAAGAATGTGGGCGTAGGTGCAGAGCTGCTGCTCGTATCGGCGAAGCAACTCCGGAGAATCCACGGGGCGGGGTGACGTTTTGAAGTCCAACAATTCCAGCCGCCCGTCGCTGCCCATCAGCAAGTCGATCTTGCCGGTCAGGATGTAGCCGTCCATTTCCACGCTCACATCGACTTCGGTCTCGACGATTCGCTTCAGTTCCTTTTGGTTCTGTTTGAAATAGTTCATCACCTGTCGAAAGGCAGATTCCTTGGCGTCCTCGCCGATCGGGTGAACGTCGGCCATCGTCAGGAACGTGAAGGTCCGCTCGAAGAGATCCCGAATGCGAGGCTCCTTCAACTTTTTGAGTTCGCCATCCAAAACGAGACGATGGACTTCTTCGATCGTTTGGTGAACCAGCAAGCCGAAGAAGATCACGGCGGAACGGGACGGCGTGAAGTCGTACTCGCGGAAGAATTGGTACTGGCGCGGACAGGTCTCATACAGCTTCAAATCGCCGGTGAAGCTGTAGGCTTGCTTGACGGGTATCCGCTCTCGCAACTTGAACGACTGCGCCGCCAGCAAGTCGGATTGCACAGCGGGCCATTGCGGCAGGCCCTGCCAGATTGATGTGAAGTGAGCCTTCGGCTGCTTGTGCGTCGTCAACACGAGAACTTTTTCGGGGCGAGAGAAGGCCACATAATGCAGTCGCATCCGGTCAAACTCGGTGATGCGATCCTCTGGCTCAAAGAGCGGGCGGTGATAGAACTGTTGCAGGTCGCGATCGACTCGTTTTGACGTGTGCAAATTCTTGTCCAACGAACCGACTACGACGACGGGGAATTCCAATCCCTTTGCCTGGTGGATCGTCATGATTTGGACATGCCCCTTGGGGAAGGGCTGGTCCGGGTCTTCATACTCGTTGATGCCGCCGTCGTAGAGCAGACGGAAGAAGCTGCCGAAGAGATGAAATCTCAGATGCTCGCGCTTTTTGAATGTGACGACCGTGTAGTGGTAGTAGTTCTGAAACGTGTTGATCAACTGGGACAAGATCGCCAGATTTCGGGCACGGCTTTCGTTGGCCAGAAACGCATCGAACGGTGGAACGGCCAGCAAGCGGAAGAAATAGTCCGCCGGCCTCATGTCGAGCGTCTCGCCTTCCCGAAGCCCTTGAATCTGTCGCACGAACTGTTGCAGCAACTTAGCGAGCGGTTGGTTGCCCCCGAATTGACGCCCCAAATCGAGGATGCCGCCATCAATATATTGTGCCAACTCAACGAGCGATCCGGAGACTTGGCCGCGTCCGTTGCCGTGATAGCCGAAGATCAAGGCCAGACACGCGACCATCAAACGGACTTCTTCGTTTTCAAAATAAGCCCGCGCTCGCGGACAGAACGCTGGGATGCCTTTCTTTTCCAAGGCTTCAATGAATGGGCCGCTGTGAGCCAGACGAACGCTGTGCAACAGCAGCGCCACCTGCGAGTAGTCCTGAATGACGTTCTCTCGTTTCAGAAACTGCACTAGGTCAGCGAACCGTTCCGCTTCGTCGCCAGGGTCTTGCCCCGATATGCAAAAGATCGACGGATATTCGGGATGCTCGGCTTTGGGGTCCGGCTTGATCGTCTTGTTGAACCGGAATCGACTCCCATTTTCCGTCCATGTCGCCGACGCCATCCAACGGTCATACGCCGCGACGATCTGCCGGTGAGAACGATAGTTCGTGATCAACTTGATCGTCTGGCACCCCGGTACTCGATCCGGAAACTCCAGAATGTTTCGGACTGTCGCGCCCCGAAAGCGATACAGGCTTTGGTCCTCGTCGCCGACGACGCAGATGTTTTTCGATTGCGTCGCAAGCCGCAGAAGTAGCTGCTCCTGGATGTAGTTCGTGTCCTGGTACTCATCGACCATCAGATATTTCACGCCGCTTGAGACGGAGTCACCGATGGCCGGGTCCGACAGCAACTCGAACACGAGCTTTTGCTGATGCGCGAAATCGAGCCGGTTGTTGCCGAGCAACGTCGCGGCATACCGCTTGTAGGCACTCCCAATCGCCGAGACGAACGGGCTGCCCGACGACACCAATTTGTCGGGGTCGATCAACTCTTCCGTGATCTTGTCAAAGTAGCTTTGAGCACCCTTGATGGCGGTCCACTTCATCTTCCACTGAGTCAAGTACATGCCGTCACTGTCAGGCCCGATGATTTCATCGAAGTTGTCGAAGATGAAAAGCAGTTGAGTCAGTTCGTCCAGCGTCTCGAAGTTATTCCCCAAGACGGTGCGGTGGCGATGAACCGCCAGCAGACCGTGACACAGCGAGTGAATCGTCGAGACTCGCAGTTCCGTTAGGTCTCCCGAATATCCAACCTTGCGTGCCGCTGCCGAGATGCGATCTCGCAACTCAAATGCTGCCTTCTCGGTGAACGTGCAAATCACGAGGTCTCGCGGTTCGGCCTTCTTGAGCAACAAAAGATTCAGCGTCCGCAGAACCAAACTGAAGGTCTTGCCCGATCCGGGACCGGCAATGACCAGCAGCGGACCGTCGGTGTTCGCGACGATGGCCCGTTGCGACTTATTCATCGCCCCGAACTTGCTGAGGATTGGCGCGGCGATGGTCACAGAAGTCCCTTTTTCCGAAAGCATGAAGATGCTGTCTTGAGAGACAATCAGGTGGCACAGCCGCCGCAAGGGACATGGATGACGCGCATTTTTTCTTCAGCCCAAATTCACATGATGGCGACTCAGGTTGCCGGAGCTGGCAAGACGCCGGCCACGATATCGTTGCTGCAATTCACTCGCCACCGATCGAACAGCGTTCGATGCGCCGCCGCATTGCACTTCAAACTTCCGCAATCGGGTGTGAATCACTCGCGGTTTGGACGACCTAAAATTAGACCATTTCTGCGTCAATATAAAATGAGAACCGTATCCCTGTAGCCATTCGTAAAAACCAATCGTGGTCACAAGAGCCGCCCATCGTGGGCGGCTCTTTTCATTTCTGGAGGAACAGTTGATGGATGAGCGGACTGATGCGGATTCATCCCCGGAGCCGGCCGGTGAGATGCGGGCAGATGAGAAAGTGGTCGCGTCGCGAGAGGTGACTCTGCGCGAGTTTGCGAAGGTGCTGGGCCAGTTGATGGCTCGGCATTGGCTGCGGCAGCAATCGGAGCGCTGCGAATCGGCGGAGTCAGAACGGTCTGTGAACCCCTGAGTCTGGTTGGGCATCGAACTCGAAGGATGAATGGAATCTCGAATCAATTTGCGAAAGCACGCTGCTCCAAGCCGCTCGCCGTGATCGGGCTGGAGACCACGGGGCTGTTGGAAGACCATGATCGACACGAAGACCGCAAGCTGAAGACCGTTCGCAACGATCCCAAATTCACCGTGAAATCGGTTGCGAAATTCGCACCGCTGATCACCGAAGACCGTGCTCGTCGGCTCCAGAAAATCCAAGAGCAGCGAGCCGGCACTCAGCGGTCGAAGCCACGATCGCGCGACCCCAACAAGAATCCGCTGGGCGGACGCATCTTCGGCTGGAACTGCGGCTGGCCAATGTATCGGATTCCTCACGGTGACACTTTCAATTACACCTGTGGCTGGTATCAACAAAGCCACGCCACCCGTTGCAGCCACAATCATGTCAGAGGACTCGATGCCACCAAACTGGCGCTGGCAACGATTTGGCAACAGATTCTGACTCCTCATCGGCTGCAGCAGATAGAAGAGCGTCTCCGTGCCCGCGTCGCGGAACCCGTAGCGCAGCCACGAGTCGAACAGGAACTCGAACGCTTGCGGACCGAACTGCGCAAAGTGCAGGTCGACCACAAAGCTGCGATCCGGAATTTTGCCATTGCTCGTACTCCCGAACTGGCGAGGGAGGTCGAGAACTTCATCAAGGAGTTCAGCGATCGCGAGGCCATCTTGAATCAGGATCTCTCCAAGGTCCAAGGAACCAGCTCAGCGATGTCTGCCACCGACCTCATGGATTCCGCATTGACCATACTCCGGCAACTTCCTGAACTTGCCGACGACGACCATAATCTGGCCGACATCGGCCAAGCCTTTCGCATCCTCAATTTGCAAATGTTTGTCCGATTTCAGCCGATCAAGAAAAAGGTACGAGTCGAGAACAAGGTCAGCGGCGGCGTCATCACTCTGGGCGACGCCCTGCCGCCGACCAAGAAATACACAGGCCCAACCGCCACCACCGCGGTCAAGGCGACGAAACCTCTGAAGAAGGGACGCTCGAAGGACCGTAAGTCCTCCAAGCACGAATCTGAATCTGGCTCCGATGGAGAGGCTAACTCGTCAAGAAATGTCTATCTCCGCGAGCGATGACGGCTACGTAAAATTACCCGCCGCTAACGGGAGGGAAGACGGCCAAGTCTTGGCGACCGCCGATTCGTGTGGTGGGCGAAGCATAGTCGGTTCCCACGGCGACCAGCAGGCTCGCGAGCAGCGGTTGCAACGCCGGTGAATGCTCACCGAGCGCGGTTCGCAATTCAGCAACGGTCGCGGATTCAGGAAGGTCGAGTTCGAGTTCCGCCGCACCGACAAGATCGCGGGCTTCGGCGAAGAGTTTGAGTTTGGTTTTCATGGTTGTTTACGTTGTCACCAGCTTCTTTGTTGCTCGCTTAAAGCGCTGGGCCAGTTCGGGCATTAGTCCATACGAGAGGGCGAGCAATTTCAACGGATGCACGGTGGGGATTGTCGATTCTTGTTCCATTTGCATTTTGCAACTGCTGCATTCGGTCAGGCCGATCTTCACATCCGCCTCGCGCATGTGGCGGATGAGTTCGCTGCCGATCTGCAATGAGGTCGCAAAGTTCGTCTTCGACAACCCGTAGGCCCCCGCCATTCCAGAGCAGCCTTTCTCGATCGGCTGAACGACGAGGTCGGGGATCTTGGCGAGTAGCTTGAGCGTCGGCGTCCCGGTCTTCAACGCCTTCAAATGACACGGCGTGTGGTAAGCAGCGGTGAGCGGCAGCGGGCCGAAATCGGTGAGAAGCTGATCCTTCGCCAGCAATCCGGCGAGGTAGTCCGTCGCCTCGACCACTTGGTTGGCGACCACGTTGACGTCCGGATGATTCAGCAGCCGCGGGTATTCGTACTTCAAACAGATTGCGGCAGCCGGTTCCGTGCAGATGATCGGGACTCCCTCGCGTGCGAGTTCGGAAAGTTCGCGCACGTTTTGCTCGGCGATCTTGCGAGCGGCATCCAAATCCCCCGCGCTGATCATCGCCATGCCGGAAACCGTCTGCTCCGGCGGCACATGCACTTTGATGTTGTTGTGCTCGAGGATCGCGAGGAACGCTTGGCCGAGTTCCGGGTCGTGATAGTTCGCAAAGTGATCGACGAAATAGACGACCGGCCGCTTCGTCGTGATCTCGCTGGGGAACTCCAGCAGATCATCGTGCAGTGAATTCATCAGCGGCTTATGA
>JAYUFI010000366.1:0-15308 GCA_043738805.1 Planctomycetaceae bacterium
CCTGAAACGCCAGCGAAGGTGGGCCAGGCTTTTTCCTTCGCTGGCGCTACAGGCTTCAATTTGACACTCTGTCAGGCTTGGTTCGGAATGCGTGCGCGATGTGGGCTAAACGCTACACCAACGGCACGCGCGTACGCTGTTGGCGTAGCGGTTAAACGGCGAGCGGCCAATTCCCGCCGTGTGATCGCCACATCTGAGAGCAAAGCAACAAAAAAACCCGGTGAGGATCTCACCGGGGTCGGAACTGGCATCATCGGAGATGCACGACGTCATCGTGCTGGTCCGAGTTAGTTCTCGGTCGTTGTTGCTTCCGCAACAGGAGCGGTCTCAACTTCAACTTCAGAGGCTGCTTCAGCCGCAGGGGCCGGAGCACCACCGAACGCAAACAGCGGACCCGCACCGCCGCCCATACCACCCTTAAGCTCTTCGCGAGCAACCGGTTTAGCCGGAGTAGCAGCACCGCCGCCAGCACCAGCACCAGTCTCTTCGACCTTGAGTTCACCCGTCAGCTTGCGGCTGAGTCCGATCTTGCGATCTTCCGTATCGACTCGCAACACGCGAACTTCCAATTCGTCGCCGACTTTGACCAAGTCTTCCGGGTTCTCGACCTTCTGCTCGGACAGTTCCGAGATGTGCAACAGACCTTCGAGTTCTGGAGCCAGTTCGACGAACACGCCGAAGTTGGTGATCTTGGTGACCTTGCCTTTGACTACTTCGCCTGGTTGGAACCGAGACGGGATGTCGGTCGCCCAAGGATCGCTGGCGAGTTGCTTCAAGCCGAGAGCAATTCGTTTGCGTTCTTGATCGACCGAGAGAACTTGGCATTCGATCTCTTGGCCCTTCTTGAGCATTTCGCTGGCGTGCGAAATTTTCCGCGTCCAGGACATATCGCTGACGTGCAACAACGCATCGACACCCTCTTCGAGTTCGATGAATGCACCGTAGTTCGTGAGATTGCGAACGGTTCCTTTCACGTTGGCACCGGTCGGGTACTTTGCGGCCACATCGTCCCAAGGGTTTGGCAGCGTTTGCTTCATACCGAGGGAGATTTCTTGCTTTTCTTTGTTGATGCCGAGCACAACCACATCGACCTTGTCGTTGATTTGTACGAGTTCGGTCGGATGATTGATCCGCTTGGTCCAGGACATCTCGCTGATGTGAACGAGACCTTCGATACCATCTTCGAGCTTCACGAACGCACCGTAGCTCATGACATTGACGACCTCGCCATTGATGCGCGAGCCAACTGGGTACTTCGATTCGACCGCATCCCACGGACTTGGGAAACGCTGCTTCAAACCGAGAGCGATCTTTTCTTTGTCACGATCGACATGCAGAACCATGACTTCGATTTCATCATCGATCTTGACCATGTCGGTCGGGTGATTGATGCGGCCCCAACTCATGTCGGTGATATGCAGCAGGCCGTCGATGCCGCCCAAGTCCACGAACGCGCCGAAGTCGGCGATGTTCTTGACGACACCCTTGCGAGTTTCCCCTTCTTTGAGTTCCGACAGCAGATTTTGCTTGAGCGTCGTGCGACGGTCTTCGATCAACTTGCGGCGAGAAACCACAATGTTGCGGCGGGCTTCGTCGATCTTCAGGATCACGCATTCGATTTCGCGACCGATGTACACCGCGATGTCTTGCGGACGACGAATATCGACTTGACTGGCTGGCAGAAAGACGTTGACGCCGATGTTGACCAGCAAACCACCCTTGATCTTGCGGAGGACCATGCCTTTGACGACATCGCCTTCAGAATGATTCTTGATGACTCGTTCCCATTCGCGAACGCGGTCGGCCTTACGCTTCGACAACATGATCAGGCCAAAGTCATCTTCGACCTCTTCGAGCAACACGCTCACTTTATCGCCGGGCTTCGGCGGATCTGTGTCGTCCCATTCATCCAGGGTCACGACCCCTTCGCTCTTGTAGCCAATATCAACGAGCACCTCATCGCCGTCGATGCGGATAATCGTCCCTTCGATGATCTGATTCGATTCAAACGACTGCGCGACCGAGCCGTAGATTCCCGCCAAGTCCTCGGATGTGGAGTTTGAAAAGTCGATGTCCGAGAGATCGAAGGCTAATTCCAGCTCTTCGTCGGCCACGTTGAATTCGCGAATGAGATAACGATCAACCATAACTTGCTTCTACCAATCGCCACGTTTTTTCAGGAGCCAGCGCTTCAGAAAGCACTCCCACCAAACAGCGGCCCAATCGAGACACGCGCCGCCAGCCGGTTCGCACGATGCGACCGGAAATTTCCGACCTGCGCAAGAGGGGCGGACTATATACGAGCCTTTTCCTAAGCGGCTAGCGAAACACCTCGCGATTCGCCGGGACTTGGCAGGAATCTCCGTGCTTCCGAGTCAGGAAACTTGAAACGATTTCGGGATTTGTTCCTGAAACAAGCAAGTTGTCTCACCGACACTTCGATGACTGACGAGTCGGCTTGAGGGAACTTCGGCTCGCTGTTCCAAATGTGATGACCGACATGGTAACGAGGTGTGTTATGCGGATTTTGGTGGCATGGGACCGACCCGAACAGTTGGAGTTACTCGAACTGTATCTGGGGCTGGGTGGCCACGAGATGACGTACTCGATTGACCCCGATGAAGTCATCAAGCACGCACAAGAATCGTTGTGGGACATTGTCTTAATGCCCATCACGTTCCCCGATGTGGCCGGTGGATATGAAGTTTTTTCACACCTCAAACGGATCAGTCCGGAAGTTCCCATTGTTGGCGTTTGCGAGCCGCAAGAGGTGTATCGCGTTGTCCAGTTCGTCGCGAACGGCATGGCCGCGTACATGATCCGCGACACGAACAGTGATTACCTCTTCATGATCCTCAACGTCCTAGAGACGGTGGTCGAGGCCGCTCGTGCCGTTCGTGAGAAAGAAGTCCTGGAGCAATTGCGTGAGGAGATCAACGCCGTCCGCAAGTTGCAGGAGTCGATGATCCCGCAAGAGATCGGTGCTCCGCCCGGATATCAGATTTGCGCGCGGTACGAGCCGGCTCAGATTCGAGTTCTCGGCGGACGACCGGTGACGATGGCGGGAGGCGACTACTACGATGTCTTCCGCCTCGACGATAACAACATGGTCTTGATTGTCGGTGACGCTTCGGGACATGGCATGAAAGCGGCGATGTCCATTCTCGTGATGCACACGTTGGTCCGCATGATTCGGACTCAACGCTATCGCGATACTGCGGCCTTCGTTGCCGAGATCAACAACCAACTTTCGCAACAAGCGATCGTCAACGACGAAGGAGGCTTCATCACGTTGCTGTATGCGATCCTGAGTCACGATCGTCACGAGATTCAGTGGACGTCCGCCGGTCATCCGCTGCCACTGATTCAAGACCTCGACACGGGCGAAATTCGTCCGATGTCGGATAAAGATCCTAGTGGAATGCCGCTTGCCATCATTCCCGACATGGAATACGAGACCACGATCACGCCGCTCCCGAAGCGATTCCGGCTGTTGTTCTACACGGACGGCTTGGCCGAAGCGTTCCCCTCAGATGACCCTGGTGAGGTCAAACAATTCGGCGAGCAAGGGATCACGCAGACGCTCAAGGAGTGCGGCAAGTCAACGCTCAACGAAACCATGGAACGCCTCTTCTGGGAGTCGCATCACTTCACGCATGGCGCGGGACGGCATGACGACACGTCGATCGTTTTGGTCGAACGCTTGCTGGCTTGAGAAACCGGCCAATAGACTCGCTGGGCATGATGAGGGGGATGTCCCTCGTCGCGGATCATTCCATTCCCACCCACGAGGAGTCCCACCGTGTCCACGCAAAAACTCTCCCGCCGTGAGCTACTCGAACGCTCGATGTTCGCGACCGCCGCCGCTGTCGCCGCACAACATGCGAATGTCCCGTTTGCGCGGGCACAAGGTGCTGACAGCCCGAATGAAAAAATCCGAATCGGGGTTATTGGTGCTGGTGGACGTGGCGGAGAACATATCTCGCAATTTCAAAATCGGAAGAACTCCGAAATCGGTGCGATCATCGACGTCGATGAAGCGATCGCTCAACGACGCATCGAAAAAATCGCCGAAGAAACCGGTAAGCGTCCGGCGTACTTCTCTGACCTTCGCAAAGCACTTGAAGACAAGTCGATCGACGCGGTCAGCGTTGCGACGCCGAATCACTGGCACTCGCTTGCTGCGATTTGGTCCATGCAAGCGGGCAAAGATGTCTATGTCGAAAAGCCGGTGAGCCACAACGTCAGCGAAGGCCGCCGCTGTGTGCAGGTCGCTCGCAAGTACAAAAAGATTTGCCAGACCGGAACACAGAGCCGTTCCGAAAAAGGGATGCGCGACGCGATTGAGTTCATCCACAAAGGAGGCATCGGCGAGGTCAAACTCGCTCGCGGCTTGTGCTACAAGCGACGTCCCTCCATTGGCCCACGCGGGACTTACGAAGCACCGAAGACCGTCGATTACGATCTCTGGTCCGGCCCCGCTCCGTTGAAGCCTGTCACGCGTCCGAAGTTCCACTACGACTGGCACTGGCAATGGGATTACGGCAACGGTGACCTCGGCAATCAGGGCATTCACCAAATGGACATTGCCCGATGGGGTCTCGGCGTGACCGACATCGGAGAAGGAGTTCTCAGTTACGGGGGCCGACTCGGCTACGAAGACGCGGGCGAGACAGGCAACACGCAAGTCTGCATCCACAGGTACGGCGACAAGCGTCTCGTCTTTGAAGTCCGAGGACTTGAAACGTCCGACCTCAAAGCTCCGAAGTCCGAAGCCGAAGGTGCGAAAGTTGGCGTGATCTTCTACGGCAGCGAAGGCTACATGCTGATGCCGAGTTACTCATCCGGAGTGGTGTTTGATCTCGACGGCAAAATGGTCCAACAGTTCAAAGGTGGCGGTGATCACTTCGGCAACTTCCTGTCTGCCTGCCGCAGCCGCAAGCACGAAGAACTCAACGCCGACATTCTCGAAGGTCACTTGTCGAGCGCACTTTGTCACCTCGGCAATGTCTCTTACCGCTTGGGCGAGCAGCTTCCGGTCAAAGAGATCGCCAAGAAACTCGAAGGAGACGCCGAGGCTCTCGAAACATTCGGTCGCTTCTCCGAGCACCTCGTGGCGAACAAAGTCGATCTCGACTCGAAAGCGTACTTCGGTCTCAACCTGACTTTAGACGGCAAAGCTGAAGTCTTCACCGGTCCTCACGCCGACGCCGCGAATCCGATGCTCACTCGCGAGTACCGCAAGCCATATGTCGTGCCGGTAGAGAAAGACATCTAACTGACCAAAGCTCAACCGGTGTTTCGGGGAGGTCTCGACAAAGCTTGTTTAACCGTAAGCCGCAGGCGTGCGCGTTTCGGAGCGTTCTCCATGTCCGCCGGTTTCCAAAACGCGCACGCCTGCGGCTTGCGGTTAAACGAGGGCGTCCTATCGTGCTAGCCTTCAAGCTCCCCGGATCGCCGGAAGAGCCATCGGAAATCGGCCCAGTTTGAGTGATCAGTTACCATGCCTGCATTCACGCATCATATTTTTGTCTGTGGCAACCAACGTGCTCCGGGTCATGCGCGCGGTTGTTGCGATCTCGAAGGCTCTGACGCATTGCGAAACGCATTCAAGGCCGCAGTCAAAGCACGCGGCTTGGGACCACTCGTGCGAGCGAATTCTGCCGGTTGTCTCGAACAGTGCGAGCATGGGCCGTGCGTCGCGATTTATCCGCAAGCGATCCTCTACGGCGGCGTGCAACTCACCGACGTCCCGCGCATTATCGAGGAGACAGTCATCAACGGGCGAGTTCTGGATGATCTGCGGATTGCGGACGAGTGCCTCAACAATCCTTGTTGCGAACACATCGAAGCGCGCAAAACCGCCCAAGATCACCCGACGAGCTGATTCCGTTTGACAGCTTTGGCTGAACTGGCCGCCGCGATTTAACCGATACAACCGATACCAATTCACAGCGGTTGGAGCGGTGTCGCACGCGCAGAGCCAAACGGCCTTCGTTGTGGCATGGTGACAAGGCTGCCCAATTTGCCCCCTTTGTCGGAAGTTCTCTCGATGTCTGTCTGGCAGCGATTCATGCAGCAATGGTTGCAGGTTTGGCAACGGCTCAGCCCCCTGGGGCGAGTCGCCGTCAGCGGCTTCGGCGCGGCGTTTTTGATTTTGGTGGTGGGAGTTGGGATTTGGACTTCGACCACAAAGTACGCCGTTCTTTTCAGCGGGTTGCAGGTGGATGATGCCGGCGCGATCACGCAAAAGCTCGATGCGGATCGTGTTCCGTATGAGCTGTCGAACGGTGGGACAACGATCCTCGTTTCGGCAGATCGCGTGCTGAAGACTCGGATGAGCTTGAATGTTGCTGGACTGCCGCAAGGTGCTGGCAAGGGCTATGAGCTGTTCGATGGCATGTCGATGGGGACAACGCCATTTGTTCAAAACTTGAATTATGTGCGAGCCACTCAAGGGGAACTCGCCCGCACGATCATGCAACTCGATCCCGTGGCGACCGCGAAGGTGCATCTCGTACAGACCGATACGTCGGTCTTCATTCGTGATGAAAAGCCTGTCACGGCGAGCGTCTTCATCAAGACGAAGCCGGGGCAAACGCTGACTCGTAAGACCTCGGCGGGGATCGTCGCCTTTCTCGCCAGCAGCGTGAAGGGTTTGACACCGGAGAATGTCACGCTGCTCGATTCGGAAGGGCGATTGTTGTCTGAACGACGCGATTCGCGATCTGGTTTAGCGTCGTCTGATCAACACGAATACCAACGTGAGGTGGAAGCGGAACTCGCCCTAAAGGCTCAAGAGATTCTGGCTCGTTTGTTAGGACCGGGCCAAGCGGTCGTGCGTGTCACGGCGGAGATGAGCTTCAAGCGGATCAAAGAGCAAAGCGAGAAAGTCGATCCCGACAATCGCGTTGCCACACGTGAATCCACGACAACATCCAAGTCGACAGGTCCAACTGGACCACAAGGAATTGCTGGTGCCACATCAAACGCAACTGGCGCACCCAAGCCTGCTCCTGGCGGCGGCACACTCAAGCAAGACGAAACGACCGAAAACGAATACGCCGTCTCACGCACTCAACGTCAGAGTGAAGAGAATCAAGGGATGATTGATCGGCTCACGATCGCGGTCATCTTGATGCCCGTCGCAGGCGACCCCGACGCTGATCCCGAAGAGTCGCTCGGCATCACCACAAATGAAGCGAAAGAACTCGTCAAGCAGGCGGTCGGCTTCAAAGAAGGTCGCGATCAGATTCAAGTCAGCCTCGGAAAGCCCCAAGCGGTTGAATCGAACGCCGCAGAAGAAGCGACAATTGCGACGGCTCAGAAGTGGCAAAACTACGCCCATGTTTTGAAAGCGTCCGCGCTAGCGATTGCCGCGCTCACGGGCTTGGTGGGTGTTGCCATGTTGTTCCGTCGCAAGCCTGCGTCAAATCTGCAAGTAGCCAAATCCAACGAGCTCGATCCAATGTCAGAACCGTTGGATGTCGGAGCGGTCGTCAGCACTTTGAAATCGTGGTTGAGTGACTCGAATCAACAAGCTCAACCGACGACGTAAGCCTATGGTGGCACGACGCTCCGCGTCGTGAATGGCGACGCGGAGCGTCGCACCACAATGTTTTCAGATCAACAACACACTGGCGTTAATCATGCTGTAAGGCTCGCGAGCGATGACACAGGCAACACTCACCAATTGGGATAAGGCAGCCATTTTGCTGCGTGCGTTGACGCCGGAGCCCAATCAAGCGGTGTTGGGTCAGCTCGATCCCGCGCAAGCCATGAAGTTGAAGAACATCATGGCGACTGTCGCCAAGCGGCCTGACTTGGAGCAGATCACTCGCGACGTCATGCGGGAGTTTCAAGAGATCCGACGACATCCTGGTTCACCGGCAACAGCGGCGGCAAGCACACCGCATCGTGCCGCGAATTGGGTCGCGCGGCAATACAACGAATCGGCCGAGTCGGCACAGGCAAGCGATGAGGCAACGGACGGATCACAAAGTGAACCGGATTCAATCGAGTCGCAGCTCGCGGCAATTCCCGCTCCGGTGTTGGCACTCGTTTTGAAAACCGAGTCGCCGAAAATTTTAGTGCTCGTCTTACAAACGTTGCCTTCTCACCACGCGGCGGCGGTCTTGAAGTTGTTGCCGCCCGAAGGTCGAGCGGCGGCGATTTCGAGGATGGCAGTCGGACTCAATGTGGCTGAGCCGATCAGCGATTGCATCCTGCAAACGGTGTTACAACAGTGCGCGGTAATTGGACCAGTCACCGAAGCGGCGGCAGACGAAGACATGCAGGTCAAACGTCTCGTCGGCATCTTGCAAGTGGTTGACCGCGAAGAGCGACTGCGGTTGATGGGGCTGCTCAGCGAAGAGAACGAAGCGGTCGCCGCCAAGATCGACGACTGCCTTTATGACTACACCGACTTGTTACGTATCGGCGATCGCTCGCTGCAAAAAATTCTCACGCAGACCGATCAGAAAACATTGGCTATGGCGCTGAAGACCGCCCCCGAAGCGATTCGCGACAAAGTCATGAAGAACATGTCTGAGCGTGTTCGCGCGGCGTTGGCCGAGGAAATGGAATTCCTCAGCGAAGTTCCCAACGCGAAGGCCGAGGCCGCTCGCAAAGACATCACGACAATCATTCGCACACAAGACAAAGAGGGAACGTTGGTCTGGCTGGAAGGATGAGGAGTGGCGGAAGATCAAAGTAGAGCAGGCGGCTTGTCTGCTTCTTTGAATTTGATTTCCAAATCACAGGTGAGCCGCGTGTGCAACGTTGCTCACTTTAAGAAATCCGACAAATTCAGTGTGCTAATTTTCTGAATCAGCGACAGACTGATTTGATACAGATTTTGGTCCTGGGCCAGATCAGTGATCGCGGATGGGACGTCCGTGGATTCCAGCGCGTTGTTTTGTTTTTGCAGAGACAACTGCAAGTTGGTGACTCGGTCGTTCAACTTTGACAGCATCTCCGATTGCACTCCTTGCGTCCCCAGCGCATCGAGCACGCCGGTCGTCAGATGGTCGAGCTCATCGAGATGTTGCGTCAACGCGGCGTTGCGATCGGTGGTCGATAAGCCGTTTTTATTGCGGATGTCATCGCGCAGGCTCATTAAAACCTGGAAGGCATTTTTGCCAGCCGAACTGCTTCCAGACGGCGGCAATTGGAACACATCTCCAGGAATCAACGTGTCGAAAGTCTGCCCCGATCCGACGAGAACCTGCGAACTGGCCTCACTCCCTTGATAGTTGATTTGAGTCGGCCGCCCTGCGCTATCAGTGGCTGCGACAACAAACGGAGTCGTTTGACTGGCGGTGCCGGCGAAGAGCGAACGTCCGTCGGAAAGTTTTTGATTGGCGACTTGCAATAAGTTGGTCAGAGCCCCGTCAATTTCTTGGGCGAGCGCCTCATCGGTGGCTGGATCGGAGGTTCCCGTGTTCGCGGCCTGCAAGGCGATATCTTTGGCTTGAGTCAGCACACTTTTGGCGTCAGTGAGTGCGGTTGTTGACGCATCCAGCGCGATACCGGCATCACGAATGGTTGCCAAGTGTGCGGACAGTCGCGCGTCGTCTTGACGATTCTTCAGCACACGGGCCATTTCGGCCGGGCCATCTGATGGACGTTGTAACCGGACTCCCGATGAGAGTTGGTCCTGTAACTTAGACATCTTGGCCATTGCCCGCTGCGAGTTACGAACTAGTCCTTGATACTGCATTTCGGTCGTTACACGCATGATCGTCTCCACTATCGAATCGACAGCAATTCGTTGTAAGCATCGTTTAGCGCGCTGATGTATTTCGATGCGATCTGAAAGGTGCGCTGGTACTTCAATAGGTTGACCAGCTCTTCGTTGGTATCGACGCCAGCAACGCTCTGGCTTTGCTGCGCCAGACGATCCGACAAAAGCTGGTTGGTATCGTGATTTTCCGTGAGTCCTCGCACATCGGCTCCGATGTTGGCGATCGTTTGTAGAGAGTTGCCCGATAGCGTCTCGTTGTTCGGCATCAGCGGTGCGTCGCGCAAGGCCACTAAGCGTTGCAGATTCGTGGTATCGCCCGGCTGTCCGCTGCTGGATGTTGCCAAACGGTCGGCGTTCTGGAGTAGATCACCGCTGACCTTCATGGTGGCCGCATTCCCGCCTGTGAATAGGGAATTGATTCCGAGAGAACTCAGCAAGTCGGATGAGTCCGGCGGAGCTGTGCCGTTGCCGCGAAAGTCAAATGTGAAACCGGGCGAGGACATCAACGAGACGGTACCCGCCTGCGAGTTCACAAACGTTTGCAGATTCGGAATCGTGCCCAGCGCGTTGCCGACATCCGTCAAACTTTGTTGAGTCGGATCGATGTTGATGGTGGTCAGCGTCCGTTCGCCGGTCGCAATGTTGGTCAGACCGACCGTCAAGGAACCGGTGCTCGGCGGGACCGGGAGTCCGGTGGCGTTCAATTTTTGAGTGACGTCACGAACCGCTTGCTGGCTCGTCAACGTCGTGAATGCTCCGGCGACACCGACTCCAGTGGTTTGCACGGAGTTGAAGGCACTGGCCACCGATCGCGAGAGATCATCTAGGCGCTGTTGATACTTCGGAATGTCTTCATTTCTGGCGACGAGATATCCGCCAAGCTGTCCGCCGTTGATTGCCAGATCGGTACTTGAATTGACCGGCCGAATCGAAACGCGGTTCCCCGTGTCATGAACGACTTGCAACGTCATTGCCCTGCCGGAAACGACGAGCGGCGCTCCGCCAGAGAGCAACGTGACCTGACCTTGATTCCCTGGCAAAACATCGACGCCAATTTTCTGACTCAATTGTTGGATGGCTTGAGCCCGCTGGTCCAACAAATCGTTGGGAGCCCCGCCTAGAGAACTTTGCCGAGCGATCTCCGTATTGAGCTGCGCGATCTGATTCGTCAGCGGATTGATCTCGGCAACGACCGCGTTGATCGAATGATCAACATCGTTCTGCAAATGCGTGAGATCGTTGTCCGAAGAATTGAACTGCTGCGCGAGTTGATCGGCGGACGCAACCGCTTGTTGCCGCGCGGGACTGCTATTCAACTGCGACGTCAATTGCTCAAGCTGATTGAACAGAGTTTCCAACTGAGCGCCTGGTGATGCCACGTCGTTCGAGATTTGACTTTCCAATTGCGTCGCCACGGAAAGCTGCGATTCCGACGCGCCGGTTGCTCCGGCCTGGCGGATTTGAGCCGCTTCGACATTTTCATCAACCGATCGCTGAATGCCGGTAACTGAGACGCCGCGACCGATCGACAACTTCCCCAATTGCAGCGGCGTCACGGTGCCGAGCTGCACGACTTGTCGGTGATAGCCCGGCGTGTTCGCATTCGCGATATTGTTGCCGATCACGTCCATTGCACGTTGACTGGCCTGCAACGCGGAAACGCCAATCGAGAATTGCATCATGGCTCAGCCCCCCCAATGCAGAACCGAGCTGACGTGAGCCGGTTCGTTACGGCCGTTCGCGTTGTAGCTGGTGAAGTGTGGCCCGCCGGTCAGTTGGCTCACGATCCGTTCCGTGAGTTGCAACGTCTGCTGAATCATCGCCGCGTTCTGCCGATTCAGTCGCAGCAACTCATCAGACATTTCTTGAAGACGCTGCCGAGATGCCGACACTTCGTGACGCGCTTCATCGGGAACACAACGATCGATGCGCGATAACGTGACTTCTTCCGGAGCGATTTGCAGCAGCGTGGCCATTTCCTCGCGGAAGGTGACACGTTTCTCACGCATGGCTTCGCCGATTTGATAGCTGTCCGCTTCCGCTTGCAGCGCTTGCGTGAGCCGTTCGCCATCACGCGTGAAGAGCGCTTGTCGAATCTCGCCGACAGCCAACAGCAGCACCGCCAGAGTTTGTTCTTCTTCGCGCAGATGTGAGAGAACTCGGTCGCTGATAGCGACGGTCGCGTTGATGGTTTGAGTGTTTTCCATTTTGTGTTTCCTCGTGATCAATTTGGCGATCCGATTTAGATTGTGGCACGACGCTCCGCGTCGTGATTCACGACGCAGAGCGTCGTGCCACTCTGCCGTTACACGCTTGCCGCTTTCGCATCACTCTCACGCTTCAATGTTTCTCGGACCATCTTGGCAATGCCGATGCCGCCGCTTTGAGCCATTTGCTGGCCAATGAATTGATCGAACATGCCGCCGTAAACGTCTCCTGGATCGCTGCCGAACATTGTTTCTGGATCGAGCGATTTGCGCATTTCTTTCAACAGTTGTGAGGTAAAGAGACCCTCAAAGTCCGTGGCCACGTTTGCGCTTTTATTTTTGCCCGGCGACAGCGAACCGCGCGCGGGATTCGTGAAATCGAACGATCCGGCAGGACTCAGCAGTGTGTTTGTGGTGTTGGCAATCATGATGATCCCAGATCGCTTGAGTTTGCTTGCTCTGTTGGACGGCTTTTGAGTTTGCCCACGGAACACACGGAAAAACATGGAAGGAAGCGGGTGCGAAATTTTCAATTCCACGAGTTGAATTCTTCACTCATAACCCTGACCACTGATTGTCCTGTCTTTTGTTCCCGCCTCTTTTTCGTGTGTTCTGTGGGCCATCCTTTTCAGCGCGACTTACTTGTTCGTGACCACTTCCGCGTGCAGATGTCCCGACGCTTTCAGTTGTCCGAAGATCGAAATCAAATCTTGAGGCGTCGCCCCGAGTGCGTTCAAAACGCGAGCCAACTCCGACACGGTGTATGACTTGTCGCCACGATCGAACGCTTGCGAACGTTCGTCTGGATCGGGCGGAACAGGAAGTAATCCGGAGCGCTCGTCTCCCTCTTTTGGTGGTGACAACAGTGACGGCGGGACCGGCAACGATGATGCGGAACCTCCCGCCATCGAACGTGGTGACGCTGTCATGTTGGGATTGATCTGAAAGTTGCGGTGCGAAATGCTGACGCCGGAAACTCGCACGTTGTGGCCGACGACGACCGTTCCCGTGCGCTCATTGATGACCACTTTGGCGATCGTGTCCGGGGTCACTTTCAGCAAGCCGATCTCGCCGACAAACTCAGTCACTTTGCGAGAGAACGCCGTTGGAACACGAACCACGACCAACCCGTGATCCTTCGTTTTCGCGGCACCTGGGAAGCGTTCGTTGATCGCTTGGCAGATGTTGGCGCTCGTCGTGAAATCAGCGTCTTGCAGGAGCAAGCTCACGACACCGTTTTGATTGATCTCGCCGAGTGCCTCACGTTCCACAAACGCGCCACCGAGAATGCGACCGGCGGTCGGATGATTTTGCTGCCCGTTGTTCGCGCCACGAGTCCGAAACCCACCAATCGACACGGCCCCTTGAGCTTCCGCGTAGACCTCGCCATCGGCTCCGTAAACAGGTGTCCGAATCAACGTCCCTCCCTCCAAGCTGGTCGCTTCATCCAAGACAGAGACCGTGACATCCAGCTTGCTCCCTTTACGAGCGACGTCCGAAAGTTCTGCCGTGACGACGACCAGCGAAGTGCTCTTCGATTTGAAGACGTTGTCTAACAATGATTGCCGAGCGATCGTCGTCGAGATATTGAACCTGCGGAGCATGTCAATCGCCATCTGTTGCGTCGCTTGAGTCGGTGCTCCGGTGCCGTTCAACCCGACCACCAGTCCCACGCCGGTCAAATGGTTGCCTCGCGCACCTTCGAGCGACGTGATGTCTTTGATCCGCACTTCCGCATGAAGCGTTGGACTCACGGCCAACAGCGTGAGCGTTGCCAGCAACATCCGTGTTGTGTGAATCATGATTTGCTCTTTCAACATTCTGCTCGGTAACCCGCAGCGCCAGCGAGGGCGATCGCTTCAAAACGCTTTCGAGGCATCATCTCCTGAAGCGTCTGCCCTCGCTGACGCTGCGGGTTAATTGGTCGTTACCACGGCCAGACTTTGTTTCCAACGCGGCCCAGCCAGCCTTGGTTGGTGAATCGCGATTCGACGCCGCTCCCTTCGTATTCAACGCTGAAGTTCGCGATCGATTTCGATTCGATGCTGTTCTTCAAATCCACATCGTTGACACGCACGACTCCAGAAATTCGCAACATGCGCGTCTCGTTGGAGACGACTCGCTTGCGAAAACCTTCGATGACCAAGTTGCCGTTGGGCAAAACGTCGATGACCGTGACTGTCATTTGATCGAGGAACTTCCGGTCGTTTTCATACCCGGCGCTGCCACTGAATTTTCGCTCGGACGATTGATCCGAACTGAGTTCCGCCGCTGCAGCCTTCGCGGCTCCGGTTGTCGAAGTCTTTCCGGCGAAGTTGAACTTGCCTGAATTGGCGTTGGTCTTGTCGAGCTTCCGTTCTTCGGTCGTCGAAGCACCCGTGACTTCGCGAACGACGACGGTCAACAAGTCGCCGACTCGCCGAGCGCGATTGTCCACGAACAAATAACCGGCACGCTGGTCACGCCGATCCCAAATAGAATCGGCTTGACCGCGCTTCACCAAGAACAACGACGCCGCGCCGCTGATCGCCAGCAACGCATATTTCCAAAAGCGACGATTCATCGCTCGACTCCTTTCGAGGAACTCGTGCGTTTGCGGCACGATGGAATGATTGGGGGAATTCAGTCTGTCGCTTCAACCTCAGTCGCACTCAACACGCGGCCGTAAACTTCCTTGTTGGATTGAACGTTCTTGAACTTAATGACCTCGCCCGCGCGGCCCTCTTGCTGAGCTTCCCAAATACTCGTGACGCACAACGATCCCGACCGCGCGAAAGCCGTCACGCGATCGCGACGCTTCACGACAACTGACGTCAGCGCCGTTGAGCGAACTGGCGTTTCGACATCGACCGCGCGAAGAACTTGCAATTCGGGAAAGACACGCTTGGCCTTTTGACCCACGAATTGATCGGGCGAAGTGCAATAACCGCTGAGATTCGTCACGTCCTGCCAACTGGTTGCAAAATCGGCGAGCGAGAACAGATGTCCGCGATCAATCGGTATTTTGGTCACGACCACGTTTTCGTAATGACGCACATCCAATTGGACCGGGACGTCAATCGTTCGTCGATCAATGTCTTTTAACACGACACGCACGGTAATTCGGCCCAGCGGTGTTGCGGATGTTCGCAGTTCTGCGGAGCACGTTGCGGTCTCTGACAAAGCTCGTTCGCTCAGTTCTCGCGGCAATGGTTGAGCCAATTGAATGACGACGTTTTCTTGCGGCCACGGCAATTGTTTTGACAGACACTTCTGAGCCGCTTCGATCACCACTTGCTCGATGTTTGATTTGCCCGAAGCGTCATTGTCAGCGGATTGATCATCACGCGATCGCAATTTTGAATACGAGGCGAGCA
>JAYUFI010000367.1:0-15291 GCA_043738805.1 Planctomycetaceae bacterium
TTGGTGGCCGATTGCTTGAAACGGGGTCAGTTCATCCCCGACGAGTTGATGGTCGAAATTTGGCAGCACTGGCTTGCCGATCAAATTCAAACGCAAACATTTCGCCCGTCCGAGCAGCTTCTTTTGCTCGACGGCATTCCGCGCAACCGACATCAATGCGAGATGCTGGTTAATGTGATCGAAGTGGTACAGGTCATCCACCTCGTTTGCCCAAACGACGAACTCGTCATCCAACGCTTGAAGCAGCGAGCATTGATTGAAGGCCGCTCTGACGACACGGACGAAGCAATCATCCGGCAGCGGCTCGAGGTCTATCGTCGCGAAACGTCGCCGGTGCTCGACTTCTACCCGTCTGACGTCGTGTGCGAAATCGATCCGCTGGGGACTCCGGCGGAAGTACTCAAGCGAGTTTTGGGATGTTTGACTCCGGTGATGTCTCGCCAACTAACCTAAGTTTTGTGCGGCTCCACGTCACCTTAATCGGAACAATTCACGGCGACATTTAACTCGAAGACGTCAGAAAACGGTCTTCACTTCCGCAGCCAATCGGCGATCCACAATTGACTGGTCTTGTCGGCGGTTCGCGTTGATGTCCACATCAGCTTGGTGCCATCGGGACTGAAAACTGGAAGCACGTCGGCTCCTTCGTGATCGGTGATGCGAGTCACCGCGCCTCCTGCTTTGAGCGTGTCGCCGGTCGCTTCGACATCGAGCGTAAACAGATCGAAGTTCGCGCCGCGTGGGCCTTGCGAATAATCGGCTCCAGCCCAGATCAAGTACTTGCCGGACGGATGAAAGAACGGGCACCAATTGACGTGTTCGAGATCGTTCGTCAGTTGCGCTTCGCGCTTGCCGTCAACGGAAATCGCGAAGAGCTGCAGCATGTGTTCCTTTTGCCGATCACTGCGAAAGATGACCCACTTGGCATCGGGCGAGAAGAACGGCCCGCCGTCATAGCCGGGGACGTTCGTCAGTTGCCGCACGTTCGAGCCATCGGCATCCATGATGTAGAGATCCGGATCGCCATCGCGCGAAGACGTGAAAACAATCTGCTTGCCGTCGGGTGAGTAACTTCCTTCGGCATCGTATCCCGCTGAATTCGTCAGCCGCAGGAGTCTCGTGCCGTCCGCCTTGATCGAATAAATCTCCATGTGCGGATCGAAGTCCCATTCGTAGCGGCGACGGCCACCTTCCTTCGCGAGCTGCCGAGCTTTCGCTTCCGTCTGCTCAATGTCCGGGTCAGTGTGGCTCGACGCAAAGATCAGCGATTGCCCGTCGGGAGCGAAGTAGCTGCAAGTCGTGCGACCTCGACCGGTGCTCAGCCGCAACGGCGTCTTTTCGTCCAATCGCTGCGTGTAGATTTGATAGAACGGATACCCGATCGGAAACGCTTGATAGACGATCGACTGTCCGTCCGGTGAAAAGTATCCCTCACCCGCACGCGGCAAACCGAAGGTGACTTGCCGAATATTTGCGAGATGCCTCGCTTCCAACTCGCTCGTGGCCGATGCCGCGTTTGCCTGCGGCTTCGCACTCTCTTCGGCAATGCCGACGCTCCCCCAAAGAGACGCGACAACAATGACTGGCACCGCAAACTGGCTCAACGATAAGCGTGGCATAAAACTCCTCTCGCAACTTCAGGTCATTCGCAACGACGTCAGCGAACACTCAACGCAGCGGGAGTATAGCGCACGCCGCATTGTGGTACGACGCTCCGCGTCGTGAATCGCGATGCCACAAACTTGCGACCCCGCGCCGCCATCACGCGAAGATCTGCGGCAGCGTGACCTTCGCTCGAAAGTGCGACAACGTGATGTCGGTTTCGACGGCGGTTCGCGGTAGCGCAAAAGCATCGTCGAAGCCGGGGCGAGCGTATCCGCCGAGGAACGTGAATGCGTGGCGATATCCAAATTGTTTCAGCGCCGTGCGTGTGAATTCATTGAAGCTTGATCGCGTTCCGTTCGGGTAACTGAAGGACGTGATTGTTTGCCGCAATTCGGCCGAGAGCCGACGGCGGCACTCACCGATTTCCCAGTCTTGTTGGTCAGAAGGCAAGTTCGCCAGGATCGGATGATTGACGGTGTGGCCGCCAATCGACATCCCATGATCACGCAATTCGCGAATCATGTCCCAAGTCATCCACATGTCCGCAGCCGCCGAGCTTGGGCAACGTCCAGTATTGAGCGTGTTTGCCAGATCATCGAGATAATCATCCGTCGATTCGGGACCGAGCCCTTTGTAAATCGCGAGCAACTTCCCAAACGCACGCTCGCGATTCGGTTCGTCAAACTCGATCGGAGATGTCAGCCAACGGCTTGATTGAAGCGATTTCTTCTCTGTTGTTCGGATCATCCACGCGAGTTCGTCCCACCACGGAGCACGCGGGCGGTCAATGAAGCCCGTCGCGATGAAGAATGTCGCCGGAACATTGTGGGACTTCAGGATCGGGATCGCCGCCGAGTAGTTGTCTTGATAACCGTCATCGAACGTGATCAGTACAAAGCGGCCTCGACGGCGTCGCAGAACTTCGTCCAAATCGTTGAGTCCAACGACGTCAAAGTTCTTGGCGAGGAATGCCACTTGTTGATCGAAGTCTTCTTCAGTCGCACTCCACAAATTGCGATCGAATGGAGACTGGCTGGCATCGCCGATGCGGTGATAGTTCAGCGTCAACAATCCTTGCCAAGCAGAGGTCGCTCGCAACAACCGACCACAGCCGGTCACGTCGAGCGTGTGTGCGGCGAGTTCGCGTTTGGAAAGTTGCAGTCCCAGCATGTTGTGGTTCTTCAGGCCAAAGACAGATAACCGGATTCACCTCCCTAGCATGGACTGTGCAACCAGAGTGTCAAATCGCCCAGGCAATGGTTCGCCCAGGGATGCCTCGCGAAGATTGCGTGCTGAGGAACAATCAGCGCTGTTGCGAAATGGCAACGTCGGATGATCGACACAGACCGGCCTATGAAACGAGCACGACGCCCCAGCGAGTGGTTGTCCATGTTTCGGGGAAATCTCGATACAGAGTGTGTCATTGAAGCCTGAAGCGCAAGCGAAGGGATGTTGCGACGACTCCTTCGCTTGCGTTTCAGGCTTCAATGCAACCGTGAGTAATCTCGGCTCGCGTGGATCGGCGGTGAGTGGCAGCGAAATCGGTGGCCAATACAATCCGCTGGCCACTGAATACGGCTTGCCATATTTTGCCTGTCTAAAAGGATTGATTTCTGATGTCTGCTCTTGTGCAACATTCTGCGACTTCGCAAGTTCCTGACGCTCAAGGTCGATTCGGTGAGTTTGGACGCCGCTTCGTTCCAGAGACGCTGATGCAGGCTCTCGATCAGCTCTCAGCCGAGTACGCGAAGGCACAAACAGACCCGGAGTTTCACCGCGAACTGAACGGCTTGCTGGCAACCTTCGTCGGGCGACCGAACCCGCTCTACTTCGCCGAGCGACTGACGCAGCATCTCGGCGGCGCGAAGATTTATCTCAAGCGCGAAGACCTCAATCACACCGGCGCTCACAAAATCAACAACACGATGGGCCAAGTGTTGTTGACCCGGCGTATGGGGAAGAAACGAGTCATCGCCGAAACCGGGGCCGGTCAGCACGGCGTCGCGACGGCGGTTGCGTGTGCTCGATTCGGCTTTGATTGCGTCGTCTATATGGGCGAAGAGGACATTCGCCGTCAGAAGCTCAATGTCTTCATCATGAAGATGATGGGAGCCGAAGTCCGTCCGGTGACGAGCGGCTCACGCACTCTGCGCGATGCGATCAACGAGGCCATGCGAGACTGGATGGCCTCGGTCGAGAACACGCACTACATCATCGGCAGCGTTGTTGGCCCGCATCCGTTTCCGATGATGGTCCGCGATTTTCAATCAGTCATCGGACGTGAAGCTCGGCAACAATGTCTCGAAGCAGAAGGGAAGCTGCCGGACGAAGTGATCGCGTGCGTTGGCGGTGGATCGAATTCGGCGGGAATGTTTTATCCATTCGTCGATGACTCAACTGTTTCACTCACCGGTGTCGAAGCGGGGGGCCGAGGCCCCAATCCTGGCGATCATGCCAGCACACTGACGTTCGGAGTGAAGGGAGTTTTGCACGGCAGCTACAGCTATGTACTGCAAGACCCAGACGGTCAAACGATGGACGTGCATTCGATCTCAGCGGGGCTCGACTATCCCGGCGTCGGGCCGGAGCACAGCTATTGGAAAGACAGCGGTCGGGTGAATTATGTCGCCATCCGCGACGACGAAGCGCTGTCGGCTCTGAAAACGTTCGCCAAGCTGGAAGGGATTCTACCCGCGATCGAAAGCTCGCACGCGATTGCTCAGGCCATGAAGACGGCCGGTCAACGCAGCAAAGAGGACATCGTCGTCGTCTGCTTGTCAGGCCGAGGTGACAAAGACGTTTATGAAGTTGCCCGTCTGCTCGGCGAACAAATTTGAACACCCAAGTGGAAGAATTTTCGGGGGGAGTTTTCACCACACAGGCGCAAAGAACGCGAAGAGATGCAAAGAAGCCAGAGGACTGCTTGCCCATTTTGCGTGTGAACGTTAACGATTTCTTGCCAATGAACTTTGAATTGGCCTCTTGGCATTCCTTCGCGTTCTTTGTGCCTTTGCGGTGAAAACACACTCAGCTTGAGTGAGCCGCCTGTGCTACGGCTGCTACTTTGATCGTCGGTATGGTCGGATCTCTGTCGGGTATTTCGCTTGTCGCACAACGGCGGCGGTTGGCTTCGCCTGTTGGTCGAGTTCGCCGTTGAGTTGTGACAGGAACTTGGTGCTCGCGCGGTTGATGATGACGACTCGGCTGGTGGCACGCGGGTTCTTCAGTGGGCGGATGATGCAGACCACTTCCGATTCGCCGGATTGTTCGAGGGCTGATTTCAATTCAGACGATGTCGTCGTTGGCGGGTGAGCGGCATCTTCGGCACTCAGCAGGGCGAGGTCGCTGGCGGAAAGTTTTGTGGGCGTGGCAGTGACCGTTGAACCGGCAGTGATAGCGAACGGTGACTCAGGCGTTTCGTTTTCGGCAAATGGGAGCTCTTCTTCGATTCGAGCCGCTGGTTTCTTGATCGTGGGCTGCGCGACGGCCTCTTTGGTGACCGGTTCTTTGACAGCCGCGAGTGAAGTTGCCGCCTCATCGGTCGTTGGTAACTTCGATTCTGGTCGAGGTTGTGCCTGTGGGTACAAGTGGGCGAGCTGCGATTGATCGAGCAATTCATGAACGGGTTTCAGGCCCGCGTAGAGACCGCGTTGATCACGTTGGTCGGCGGCAATGCAGACTCCGACCAAGCGACCGTTCGTATCAAACAGTCCGCCACCGGAGCGGCCTTGGACCGGCACGTCGGAGCATTCGATGTTGTCGGGGCCGAGATAACGATTGAGCGCGGTGACTCGGTGTTGTCGTTTCGTAGGAGAATCGCCGCCGCTGCATCCGACGCTGAAGACGTGTTGATTCACTGTTGCGGCAGTCGTCAGTCCCGACACAATTGCGGCGGGCAACGGTCGAGCGGTCGGAATCACAATCAGTCCGACATCGGCATCCAAATCGTGCTTCAACAGGCGAGCGACAAACGTTTCATGTTTCGCTCCGGTGAAGACATCGACATCGATGACCGAGCGTTCGTCGAGCTTCCGAAAGATGTGTCCGCAGGTCAGGATGATCGTCCGACCTTCGCGGCTGTCGATGATCGTGCCCGATCCGAAGTTCATACCGAGCGAATCTTTGACTCGAATGCGAACGCAGAGATGCAGCGGATCGGTGCTGTTGGCCGGAGGAAGATTGACGTTGTCATCGTGCCTGGCGCGGATGATCGGAAGGTTAGAAGCTGGTTGAGCCGGCGCGGCGTTTTCTTTCGGCAGAGTCTTCGTCTGCGGAGCGGGCTGTTGTTTGTTGGTCGGCGGTTGAGTGCGAGACGTTTCTGTTTTCAGCGGGAATTTTTGGGAGGTCACATCGGCAGGCTCATCGTGTGATTGATCGGCTCGTTCTGTCGAAACGTTCGCAATGCGAGCTCGTTCGCACATACGGCGGAGTTCTGCTTCGGAAGGTTTCCCTTCAAAGCGATCAGCCTCGCGCCCAGCGATGAGCAGCACGAACGTCGGAACCGCCTGCAGGTGATACGGGCCCGCCGCATTGGGGTTCGTATCGACGTCGATCGCTCGAATCGGAAAGCCCTCGCGTTGCAGCCGCGAGACCACCGGAGCAATCTGTTGGCATGGAGGACATCGCGACGGCGCGGTGAATTCCAAAACGATCGCTTCCGGCTCGGCAGCACCGAGCGTGAGCGACAATAGACACCAAGCGACCATAGACATGTCAGGCCTCCCTGCCTGGCTTGGAAGAATGGTTGGCTGGCAACAATGACAATGCCGATTCGGAATTTCTTACAAAGCGACTCCGTTGGCTCCGCCCGAAGAGTCGCATATTCCCCGCGAATCAGCGATGTTGTTCCTCATGAATCGGCCCCAACCGGCTCGTGAGGTCGGGTTGGTATCACAAAGCAGAAGATGTGCCGAGAGCGGTTTTTCTCAACTTTGTTTGATGGGCTTGTCCGTTTAACTGCAAGCCGCAGGTGTGCGGGTTTTCGGTATCGTTCGCCACAGAACGCGCACGCCTGCGGCTTGCGGTTCAACAAATTCAACCACGAAACAGCGAGTCTGGAGTGACGTATCAAACCAAGCACGATCAAGCATCGTCGTTCTTTCAACTTCGCTCGCCCGCTGGAACCGCATGGCCGGCGGTCCCGGTTCCCGAACTAAGTCAGGTTTGGGCCGCGTATCGGGAACTCGATCGCACGCAGTGGCTCAGCCCCGATGAGCTGGAGCGACAGCAGCTTCAGCAGGTGCGCGTGCTCGTGCAACATTGCGCTGAGCATGTGCCGTACTACCGCCGAGTTTTGAACGCAGTCGATGTTTTGTCTCGTCCGTTGGAGAGCCTGTCCGACTTTCGGCGGCTTCCGTTTTTGACTCGCGAGCTTTATCAGCAACATGCCGCTGATCTTCTCGCGACACAGTTGCCGGTGGGCATGAAAGAGGTGTCGAGCGGTTACACATCGGGGACCAACGGCGTGCCGATCTTGGTTCGTAAAACGAATCGCGATGGCTTGTGGTGGAATGCGTTTTATCTGCGCGACTTGGAATGGAGTGACATTGATCCTCGTGGACGATTGGCAGCGATTCGTTTGTTGGCAAAGTCTCCCGAAGAGTTGAAGCAGTCATTGGCCGGAAGTTCTTCACCGGTGTGGGGACAGCTTGGTCAATATCTGATCGAGAATGGTCCCGCGTTCGGAATGGATATTCGGCAAGACCCACGATTGCAGTTGGAATGGCTCGACCGGATGCGACCGAATTACTTGTTGAGCATGCCGTCTAACTTAGATTTCTTGGCGGGATTGCTGCTGGAAAGTGGCCGACGCATTCCCGATCTCAAAGCGATTCAAGCGATCGGCGAACCGCTGCCATCCGACATGCGCGAGCGGATCGAGACAGCGTTCGGTGTGCCCGTGAAAAACCTCTACAGCACGACCGAGGGAGGCTATATCGCTTCGCCTTGCCCGCTCGGACATGGTTTGCATGTCCATGCCGAAAATGTTTTGACCGAGGTGCTCGATACTGATGATCGACCTTGTCTTCCCGGTCAAACCGGACGGCTGGTTATTACGAGCTTGCACAATTTTGTGAATCCGTTTGTTCGATACGAGATGCTGGATGACGTGACGCTCGCGTCAGGGCCATGTCCTTGCGGGCGGGGCTTGCCGTTGTGGAAGCACGTGGATGGGCGACGTCATCCGTTTTTCTTTCTGCCGGACGGACGCCGCCTGTCGTCGATGGGAGTCAACATGGGCGTTCGCAAAGTCGGCGGCTGTCACCAATTTCAAATCATTCAACGCGAGGTCGAGCGCGTCATCATCCGCGTTGTTCCCGATCAAACTTGGACGCCGAGTCATGCCGAGCAAATGCGATCGGTGATCCGTTGCGAGTTTGGATCTCCGATCCGCGTTGACGTGGAAGAGAAGCCGTTCCTCGAACGTCCGGCGGGGGGGAAGTTGAAGATGGTGGTGGTGGAACTTGAGACGCGATGATGTCGTGACTTCGTAGCCCGGTTTTCCAAACCGGGCGATTCAAGATGCCCGGTTTGGAAAACCGGGCTACGCGCCGTGCTAAGAAAGGACATTCATGGCCGACGAACTTTCGATCGCGCTCGAACATCATCAGCATGGTCGGCTGAATGAAGCGGCGAGCGTGTATCAGGCGATCTTGTCGCGGCAGCCGCATCATGCGGATGCACTGCATCTGTTGGGTGTGCTGTGTCATCAGCGGGGTGAATCGCGACGAGCGGTGGAGTTGACCGAACGGGCGATTGGGCTCGTTCCGAACGCGGCTGCGTTTCATGCGAACTTGGCGGAAGCGTTGCGTGCGGTGAATGAACTGGATCGAGCGGCGGCTTGTTGCCGAACGGCGTTGCGGTTGCAACCAACGTTTGTGGAAGCGGCCAACAATCTCGGATTGGTCCTGATGGCTCAAGGACAACACGTCGCTGCGTCTGAGCAGTTTCAACGTGCGATCAAACTGCGTCCTAACTTTGCGCTGGCGCATAACAATCTCGGCAACGCACAACGCTTGGCGGGCGAGATCGACCAGGCACTCGCCGGGTATCGTCGAGCGATTCATCTCGCACCGAACTTGGCGGACGCTCACAGCAATTTGGGACAATTGTTGTTCGAGCAACATGAACTCAGCGCCGCGTTGCAGCATTGTCGGGAAGCGGTGCGGCTGCAGCCGAATGCTCCCGAAGCACTCACCAATCTTGGCAACGTGCTGCGCTGTTTGGGTCAGCGTGATGAAGCGAAACACTGTTACGCGGAGGCCATTCGGTTGGCTCCGAAGCTGGCGACGGCTCACAACAATCTGGGGCAAACGCTTCACGAGGAGAGCGACTTCGTCAACGCGATTCAGGCTTATCGGACGGCGTTGAGGTTGGAGCCGCAGTCAGCTCGCTTCACTGCAAACCTCGCCAGTGCGTTGGCAGAGTTGGATCAACTCGCTGAGGCCGCAGCGTTGTATCGTGAGGCAATGCAGCTCGATCCGAAATACGCGGAGGCTCACAGCGGACTCGGTTCGGTGTTGCAGTTGCAAGGCGATTGGCACGGTGCGTTACATGCTCATCAGCAAGCGGTGCAGTTGAAACCCTCGCTCGCGGCAGCGCATACAAAGTTGGGACAAACGTTGGATGAGTTCGGTGATCACACTCAAGCGATCGACTGTTGGCGTGAAGCCTTGCGGCTTAATCCGGAGCAGGTCGATGCGATTGTCGGATTGGTATCGGAATTGGGAGGTGAACTTCCCGACGATGATCTTGCAGTTGCGGAGTCGTTACTTGCTGGTGAGAAGCTGGCAGAAAGTTCGCGGTGCAAACTGCATTTCTCGCTGGCTCATGTGCGTGATGCTCGCCAGGAATTTGATCTCGCGAGCCAGCACGCGAACGAGGCGAATCGGCTGCGGTTGAAACTCTGGCGGCAACAGGGACTCGAATACGACCCGCTGGCGCACGAGCGGTTCGTCGATCAAGTGATTGAGATCTTCGATCACGATTACTTCGATCGCGTGCGCGGTTGGGGATTGTCGAGCGAACTGCCAACATTCGTAGTGGGCCTACCTCGTTCCGGGAAGTCGTTGGTCGAAGTTTTGCTGACCGCTCATCCGCAGGTCTTCGGTGCTGACGAGCTGACGTATTCGTTCGAGGCGTTTGATGCGTTGCCGGGGTTGATGAATTCAAACAGTGTTGCCGAACAAGTTCGAAGGACGGGCACTCTTGCCCGTCGAGAATCGTATGGCGACGGGCAAGAGTGCCCGTCTTACGATAAGAGAGCAACTCCGCTGGATTGCGTGAGCTGCTGGGATCGTGAGACCGTGCAACAGATTGCCGCTGGGTATCTCGAACGACTGCGGCCGCTCGACACCGACGCGAGTCGGATTGTGGACACGCTACCGCACAATTATTTGTTGATCGGATTCTTGGTGACATTGTTTCCGCAGTCTCGCATCGTGCATTGCCGTCGCGATCCGCGCGACATCGCACTCGCCTGTTGGATGAAAAACTTTCAACACATTCGTTGGGCAAGCGATTGGAGCCATCTGGTGTCGCGCATCAAAGCTCATCAACGGCTGATGGATCATTGGCGTCGCGTGTTGCCGGGAACATTTTTGGAGGTTGATTACGAAGAGGCGGTCGCTGATTGGGAAGCGGTCGCGCAACGGCTGATTGAATTTGTCGGTCTCGATGAAATTCCGCGTGAGACGCTCGTGGAGCAATTCACTCAATCAACAGGGGCCAAACGGAGGAAGCGACCGCATCAAATTCGACTGCCGCTGCGGCTGGAATTCGTTGGAAGGTGGCGACATTATCCAGAACTGCCCTCACTGAATTGCATTGGTGAGCCGGAGGGCGTTAGCCCCCGAACCTAATCTGCGGTATCACGGGATCGCTTGCAAACGGATGAGTGAGGCGAAGGAGTCTGCGGATGGATGTGGTTTATTTCGTGCAACACAGTCAGCACGATGATTGGGAACTGCGATATTCGTTGCGCAGTGTGGCTAAGTCTATGCCGTGGATTCGCAAGGTCTGGATTTTCGGCGATCGGCCAAAGTTCTTGAGCCACGATTGGTCCACGATCGAGCATGTTTCGTGGGAGCAAATTGCTTGGGTCGGTCGGTTTAAGACGCCCGTCAAGAATTTCTTTTTGCAGTTGTTTCTGGCCTCGCTGTGGCCGGAATTGGACTTTGAATTCTTGGTCTTCTGTGACGATTACATCGTGCTCGACAACGTCTCGCCGATCGTCGCCAAACGGATTCGTTACTTGGAAAACTTGGACGAGATCAAAGTTCGTGGGACGGGCGTGTGGAAGCAATCGCTGTGGCGAACGTACGACTGGCTGAAACAACTGGGATATCCGGGCTACAACTTTTCCACGCACACGCCAACTTACATGACGAAGAAACGTGTGTTTGAGGCGTATGCGGACTTGGAAGATTTCGTCACAGAAGATCGCTTTGCGGGGATGTTGTTTGAGCCAGCGATTTTGAATCACGCGTATCGCAAACAGCCATTTCCGTTGACCGACATTTCCGAAGAAGGGTTATGTGCTGGCATCCACGATCACCCGATGTCTTATGACGACATCAGCCGAATGTGCGTTGGGAAAAGCTATTTGAACTTTGACGACATTTGCTTCACAGAAGGTATGCGACGCTTCTTGATAGAACGATTTCCGACTCCGTGCGTGTTTGAGAGTTCGTTGTAAGTACAAGTTTGAAATATGTGGTTGCTTTTGAAATCAACAAGGGATTGGCATGACGAATGAACTGGCCCAGGCGTTGGAGCATCATCAACAAGGACGTTTGGGAAAAGCGGCGGCGATTTATCAAAGCATTTTGACCGCCAGTCCTAATCACACGGATGCGCTGCATCTGCTCGGCGTCATAGCACACCAACGGGGAAATGAACCGCGTGCCGAGGAATTGATTGGCCGAGCGATCGCCATTGATCCGAACGTGGCAGCCTTTCATGCGAACTATGCGGATGTCTGCCGAGTGTTGGGCAAGCTCGATCAGGCGATCGCCAGTTGTCAGACCGCTCTGCATCTGCAACCAAACTATGCGGAGGCCGCGAATAATTTCGGTCTGACGTTGATGGCGAAGAGTCAGTTTGACGCAGCGGCGGTGCAGTTTCGCGAAGCGCTCCGCATGCAGCCGAGCTTTGCGATGGCTCAAAACAATTTGGGCAACGCGCTGCGACTATCAGGCGACATTGAGCGAGCGATCGCCGCGTTTCGCAAAGCGGCGGAGTTGCAGCCGAATTTGGCAGAAGCTCGGACCAATTTGGGGCAAATGCTGCTCGAACAAAACGATCTCGACGAAGCGTTGATTCATTGCCGAGAAGCAGTCCGGCTGCGTCCCGACTTCCCGGAAGCTCACAACAATTTGGGCAACGTGCTGCGTGAGCGAGATGATTTGGACGGAGCGAAGGAATGTTATCAACGGTCGTTGCAGCTCAATCCGAACTTGGCGATGACCTACAACAACATGGCTCAGGCCCTGCAAGAACAGGGACAGTTTGATGAGGCCAAGAATTGGTATCACCAGGCGTTGCAGCGCGATCCGAATGTGGCTCGGATTCACTGCAACTTGGCGAGCCTGTTGATCGAACAAGAACAAGATGCGGAAGCGACGCGACGGTTAGAAATTGCGTTGCAACTCGATCCCAACTATGCCGAAGCGCACACCGGGCTGGCTTCGATTTTGCGTGATGATGGTCGCCATCAGGAATCATTGGCCGCGTATCAAGAAGCGATTCGACTGAAGCCGAGTCTCGCTTCAGCGCATGCCGGAATAGGCCGCTTGTTAGAAGAACTCGGTCGCATGCCGGAAGCCGAAGTCGCGTTTCGCGAGGCAATTCGACACGATCCGAAGCAAGCTTTCGCGTATGGGCAACTCGTCACGTTGCAACGCAACAAAGCGACTGACGCGGACCTTGAGGCGATGCGTGCGTTGTTGCTGGACTCGACGCAGTCGGAATCCAAACGTTCGTCGTTGCACTTCGGACTGGCTCAAGTGCTAGACGCGCGCGGCAACTATGCCGACGCGGCGGAACATTTGCGTCAGGCAAATTCGTTACGCAAAACGGACTGGGAAAAACGTGGCAAGGGCTATGACCCGAACGATCACGCGCGGTTTGTGGATCAAATCATCGCGACGTTCACGCCAGAGTTTTTTGAACGGACTCGCGGATTTGGTTTGGAAACTGTGCGACCGGTCTTCATCGTCGGTCTGCCGCGATCAGCGACCACCTTGACCGAACAAATCATCGCCAGTCATTCGCGCGTCTTCGGAGCAGGTGAGCAGCGGTTGGCACGCGAGGGCTTTGAGTCGATTCCCGGCATTCTGAACTCGACGGCGTTGCCGATTGACTGCCTCAAGGAGATCGACGCTTCCACAATTCGCAAAGTCGCGCAAGGGCATCTCGATCGGCTGACTCAGTTGAATAGCACAGCCGATCGAGTTGTGGACAAGATGCCTGACAACTATTTGTATCTCGGCTTTCTGCAAGGTTTGTTTCCGAACGCGCGCTTCATTCACACCCGCCGCGATCAGCGTGACGTGGCGGTCTCGTGCTGGATGACGAACTTCAGCCAGTTACGTTGGGCTTTCGATCTGCAACACATCGCCTCACGATTCCGACAGTATGGCCGGTTGATGGAGCATTGGCGGAATGTCCTGACAATCCCCGTAATGGAGGTGGATTACGAATCGACCGTCGCCGATTTGGAGGCAACTGCTCGGCGGTTGCTCGATCATTGTGGCCTGGATTGGGAGCCGTCGTGCTTAGCATTTCACCAAACCACACGACCGGTGCGAACGGCAAGTGTGGCTCAAGTCCGCCAACCGATTTACTCTCGGTCGGTCGCTCGGTGGAAGCATTATGAACGCGATCTGGCTGAGATGTACTCGCAGTTGAGTCCGGTCTCTCAGTGATGCTGAAGGAGTCCGTTGACGTAGCGATCTCGTGCCGGCGCTTCGGGCTAGTTTGGCCACCAGGGAGTCCGGTTGAGCCGGTTGTTTCGATTAGGTCAAAACTTCTGATGAAAAACCTGACAATTGTTGTTCCGTCCTAAACACTGTGATTGTGTTTTTGAACGAGCGCGCCAACATTCTTTATTGTGGGGTTCGTCCCCATTGCGTGCCTCCTCTCACTTTCTCTCAAACGGAGATTCTCATGTTTGTTCGCCAGTCACCCGGTCGTTGGGCTCGTACGTTGTTTTCTTTGGCTTCCACCCAGCGTCGCGAGACACTACGACGCAACCATCGGTTGGCGACTGCTTCGGAAGTTGAGTCTCTGGAAGACCGCGTGGTTCCGGCCGTGTTCAACGCGCTTCCATCGGCAATTGCACCTGACCAGGCAGTCAATACCGACGGGAAGTTGAGCTTGCGAGAAGCGATCATCGCGGCGAACAAGAATGGTGCGAACGATACCATCAATCTGAAGACAGGAACTTACACGCTCTCCGTCGCCAACTCTGGTGGCCAGGAGAATGCCGCCCTTGAAGGCGATCTGGATATCTCGAACGACCCGACGATGAATGCACGCACGCACGCCGTGACGTCGCACACGCTGACGATCGTTGGCAAAGGAGCGGGCGTCACGTTCATTGATGCGGCTGGCATCGACCGCGTCTTCCAGATTGCTCCCGGTTCGACGGTTGTCTTCCGCAACCTGACGATCAAAGGTGGCCTCGCAACGGATGACGGCACGAGTAGCGCGTCAGGAACAGGTGCGGCCCACGGCGGCGGCATTCTGATGGATGGTGCCAAGGTCACGCTCGACAACGTGCAATTGACCGGCAACAACGCCAAAGGGACAGACGGGACAGACGAGTCAAACAATCCAGATACCAGGGGCGGCGCGGGGCATGACGCAGCGGGCGGCGGTGTTTATGCCTCGTCCAACACCGCCAACGTTTTGACTCTCATCAACAACTCCACTTTGCGGAACAACAAAGCGGTCGCGGGGGCTGGCGGACACGGCGGCAATGCCTCGAGCGACAGTTCAAGCACTGCCGGTCGAGGCGGTGACGGTGGCAATGCTCAAGGTGGCGGCCTCTACATCGGCGGTGGGACGATTACGCTCACCTCGGCGAACCTTCAAAGCAACTCAGCCATCGGCGGCAACGGCGGAACCGGCGGTACGGGCAATAACACAACCAGCGGAGCCGACGGCGGCCAAGCAGGTGATGCTCAAGGTGGCGGCCTCTATGCAAGCGGTGCTGCGGTGACGTTGACTGCGTCCAATCTCACCTTGAACCAAGCCAATGGTGGACGAGGTGGTGACGCTGGCGGAAATGCCTCAAGCGGAACTGCGGGTGGCAATGGTGGCGATGGTGGGCTGGCTCAAGGTGGTGGACTCTTCGCGACCGGCGGTTCATTGACTGTTGCGACCAGCAATGTTCGCAGCAACCAAGCGATTGGCGGCAACGCCGGTGATGGTAAGACTGGCGACGATGTGTCGAAAGAAGGATCGTCCGATGCTTATGGTGGCCAGGGTGGCGCTGCTCAAGGTGCCGGTCTCTATCTCAGCGTGGCGTCTCCTTCAATCACGACCAGCACGATTGCGAATAACAGCGCCACCGGCGGCAATGGTGGCCAAGGTGGTGATGGGACGAGATCTGGCAGCGGTGAAGCGGTGGGTGGTGATGGCGGCAATGGTGGTGACGCAGATGGTGCTGGCGTCTACAGC
>JAYUFI010000368.1:0-5699 GCA_043738805.1 Planctomycetaceae bacterium
GCCAGAAGAGATCTCGCTGGCAGACGTCGAGCAGACGTGGCGGAATCTCGTGCTCGGTCGCTTCTGCATGTGCCAAGAGGCGGGACGTCGCATGTTGGCGCAAGGCAGAGGAAGCATCGTCAACATCGGCTCGATCGCCAGTCAATCGGCACTCGGACGCAGCCACATCGCCTATAGCATGGCAATGGGCGCGGTCATTCAAATGACTCGCGAACTCAGCACCGAATGGAGCAGTGCCGGCGTCCGAGTGAACTCGATCCTCCCCGCGCAGGTCGTGAACCCCAGCCTCGAAAAACGGATGGGCGAAGACCCGACGCTGAAGACCAAGTTTTTGTCCGGCATCCCCACCGGCCGCATGGGCCAACCGAGTGACATTCAAGGCTTGGCGGTGTTCCTCGCCTCCGACGCCTCGAGTTGGATCACCGGTGCCATCATCCCGATGGACGGTGGCAACACGGCGATGAATGCGGGCGGGACGCGGCGATATGTTGACTAAGCGTATGCCACATTGCGTGAGCGACTTCTCTTGAAAGCAATCTTGATGAGCAAACAAGAAATCAAAGAAATACATCTCGGTCTGTATCGCAAAATGCAGATCATCCGGCTGACCGAAGAAGAACTCGCTCGCTGCCATCAGCGTGGGTTGGTGCTGGGTGCGTGTCACACCTATGTCGGCGAGGAAGCGATTGCTCCGTCTGTGTGTGCTCACTTGGGGCCGGATGATCCAGTCTTCAGCACGCATCGAGGGCACGGGCACGCGTTAGCCAAGGGAGCTCATCCGCGCGAATTGATGGCCGAGTTGTTTGGTCGCGAGACCGGGTTGTCGCGCGGTCGAGGTGGGAGCATGCACTTGTTCTCGCCGGAAATTGGCATGATGGGGACGAGCGGCATTGTCGGCCCGTGCATCTTGCAGGCGTGCGGCGGTGGGTACAGTTCGAAGCTGATGCAGACGGGGCGAGTCGCCGTGGCATTCTTTGGGGACGGAGCGTCCAACAACGGCGCGTTCCACGAAGGGCTCAACATGGCGGCGATCTGGAAGCTGCCGGTACTGTTCGTGTGCGAGAACAATCAATTCGCCACCGAGATCCCCTTTGCTTACGCGAGCGGCAATCCGAGCGTTGGTAATCGCGGCGCGGCATACGGTATTCCCGGTTTTGAACTCGACGGCAACGACGCGTTGACGATTCATCGAGTGGCAGGCGAAGCGGTCGCTCGCGCGAGAGCCGGTGGCGGGCCGACGCTGATTGAATGCAAAACGTATCGCACGCGAGCTCACGCCGAGGGGATGGGCGACTTCGGTTATCGCACGCGTGAGGACGTTGACGCTTGGAAGCAACGCTGTCCGATCGCTCGTCTGCGGCAGCAACTGATCGCTGACAAAACTGCGACCGCAGCAGAACTGGACGCGATTGATGCCGAAGTTAAATCGGTCGTCGAAGAATCGCGGCGCTTCGCGGAAGAGAGTGCCTGGCCGAGCGCGGGCGATGCGACACGGCACGTCTACTGTGAGCAACCCTCGCCGCCGCGCAGCCCGATTCGGAATGTCGTCCCCGCTCCCTCTGCCGAGACTCGAGAGATCACCTACACGCAGGCAACTCACGAAGCACTCTCCGAAGAGATGGCTAAGAACCCGCGCATCTTTGTGATGGGGGAAGGGATTGGCGTTCGTGGCGGCAACTTCAAGACGACGGCGGGGCTATTTGACATTTATGGTCCCGTGCGACTCTGCGACACGCCGATCTGCGAGCGTGGATTCGTGGGACTCGCGTGCGGCGCGGCCATGACAGGAACTCGGCCGGTCATCGACTTTATGTTCGCCGACTTCGTGATGGACTCCGTCGGCGAGATCGTCAATCAAATCGCCAAGATGCAGTACATGAGCAGCGGCCGTCTGAAGATGCCGGTGTTGCTCCGCGGTTGCATCGGCATCGGGCACTCCGCCGCGACGCATCACTCTGGCAGTTACTACGCAATGTACGGCCAAGTTCCCGGCTTGCGAGTCGTTGTCCCTTCGACGCCGTTCGACGCGAAGGGATTACTCAAGCGAGCCCTCAACTGCGATGACCCGGTGCTGTTCCTCGAACATCGCGAACTGTTGACCGTCAAAGGGACGGTCCCGACGGAGGAGTACGAAATCGAATTCGGCAAAGCGGCAGTGGTGCGAACGGGGCGAGACGTCACCGTTGTCGCCTTGGCTCGCATGGTTCATCAAACGCTGTCGGTCTGCGATGAATTAGAACGAGATGGCATCTCGGTCGAAGTGGTCGATCCGCGCACGGTGCTGCCGCTCGACGTGGAGACGATTCTGAAGTCGGTGGCGAAGACAGGCCGTTTGCTAATCGTCGACGAACCGCCCGCCTCGTGCGGGTTCGCAGGAGAGATCGCTGCTCAAGTGGCCGCTCACGGGTTCAACGATCTCGACGCTCCGATCTATCGGCTCAACGGAGCATTCGCACCGACGCCGTACAGCCCGCCGCTCGAAGGGGCCGTCGTGCCGTCGCCTCAGGCCATCGCCAAAACCATTCGCGATTTGATGGAGGAATAAGCATGGCCGTGGAAATCCGAGTGCCGCGTTTGGGCTGGTCGATGGAGGAAGGAACGTTCCTCGGCTGGTTGAAGCAAGAGGGCGATGCCGTGAAATCCGGCGACGTTCTGTATGAACTCGAAGGAGAGAAGGCGACTCAAGAAATCGAATCGCTCGACGTCGGCGTGCTGCGCATCCCGGCGAACGCTCCCACGCCTGGAAGCGTCGTGGCTGTCGGAGCGTTACTTGGTTATCTCGTCGGTGACGGGGAGGCTACTCCTGAGATGGGGGCTTCCATCAGTAACCCGAAGCATGAGCGAGGGCGAGCGCTTCAAGAGACCGTAAATCCAGAACGTGAGATGACGACTTCGGAGCGTGTTGAAACGCCCGCCCTCGCTCACGCTTCGGGTTACATGGAAGAGACGCAGCGTATCGTTGCCAGTCCGCGCGCTCGGCGTGTGGCGGGAGAACTCGGTGTGGATTGGACGCGCCTGCGAGGTTCCGGCCGCAATGGCCGAGTGCGTGAGCGAGATGTCCGCGCGGCTGGTTCAAGCGGCGGAAGCCAGTCGGGGTTGTCTCCGCGACGTCGCATCATCGCCGATCGGATGCTGGCCAGTCAGCAGCAAACGGCTTCGGTGACGCTGACCACTCGCGCCGACGCGACTCAACTCGTCCGGCTGCGAGAACAATTCAAAGCGTCAAAGACGCCGACCATCGTGCCATCGTACACCGACATCATCGCCAAGCTGGTGGTCACCGTGCTGCGACAGCACCCGCACATGGCCTCGCGTTGGGACGGAGATCGCTTGATCGAGCCGACGGCGAACGATGATTTGGCGATCGGCATCGCGGTCGATACCGAGGCTGGTTTGTTGGTCCCAGTGATTTCGCAGGTGAACCGCTTATCGGTGCGGCAAGTTGCCGAACGGTCTCGCGATCTCATCGAGAAAGCTCGCGCCGGCAAGCTGTCGACGGCGGAGATGCAGGGGGGCGTCTTCACGATCACCAACTTAGGCACGTATGGCATTGACGCCTTTACGCCGATCATCAACGTGCCGGAGACCGCGATTTTGGGACTCGGCGCAATCCGCCGCGAGCCGGTGGTTGTCGAGAACGATCAGATTGTGATCCGCGATCTGATCACGCTCAGTCTGACCTTCGATCATCGAGTGGCCGACGGCGCGCCTGCCGCGCGATTTCTGCAAACGATTCGAGCGGCGATCGAAGATGCGTCGGTCTGGTTGCTGAATTAAAGCGCGATCCTCGCATGTCGTTCGCCTGAGGGATTCCTGTGAGTACACACATCGAATTTGGAGACGCCGAAGAATCGGCGGCGTGGCGTTTGATTGAACTCGCGCTGGCGGAGGATTTGAACGCGACTGCTGCGGGAACAACGTCCGCACCGATCGATTTAGGCGCGGTCTTTTCGATGACGACGGTTGATTCGTCGCTCGATCATGTCACCGCTCTGCTGCCGAATGAATTGGATCGTGATCTCACCTGTGCGGCTCTCGTCGATCCAGCAGCGACGGCGATGATTGATGTCGTGATTCGGCACGAAGGGGTCTTGGCGGGAGTGCGAGTTGCGGAGCTCGTCTTTGAACGGCTCGATCCGACGGTGAGTTGGCAGACACGGCGGTACGATGGAACCGCCGTTGGGGCAGGCGATGTTGTCGCGCGAGTCTCCGGGCCGCTGCGATCGTTGTTAATCGGCGAACGGACGGCGTTGAATTTTCTGATGCACCTTTCGGGAGTCGCGACACAAACACGACGTTTTGTCGAAGCGATCGCTGGGACCAAAGCGGTGATCCTCGACACTCGGAAGACTCTGCCGGGGTGGCGACTGTTGGAAAAGTACGCCGTTCGCTGCGGTGGCGGCACGAATCACCGCATGGGCTTGAGCGACGGCGTGTTGATCAAAGATAACCATTTAGAAGCGTGGGCTGCGGCCAGTGGTGCGGAGTCGCACTCGATTGCAGCGGCCGTTCGTCAGGCTCGAAGCCGCTCGCCAAAAGAAGTCTCGATCGAAGTCGAGGTCGATACCTTGGAACAACTGCGCGACGCACTGACCGGAATGCCGGATATCGTGCTGCTCGACAATATGAACCCAACTCAGTTGCGGGATGCCGTCAAACTTCGCGATGAACTGGCTGAGTCTGTTCGGCTGGAAGCGTCTGGCGGTATCACACTGGCGAACGTGCGTGAGATCGCCGAGACCCGCGTGGACCGCATCAGCATCGGAGCACTGACGCACTCGGCCCCAGCACTCGACATCGCATTCGATTGGCATGTCGCGTCATGACAACACCCTCATAAGAGGGAAAGCTCACTGATGGCTGATGCGAAAAATTTTGGGACATGATTGAATTACGAGAACCGTCTTACGGACCACTACATCGCGGCAGCGGGCACACCGTAGTGCAAGTTTCCCCCGAAATCGGGTAGTGGGTCAGTTTGGTGGTTTGTCGTCTTTCGCTCCGCGAAAGAACGCCTTTTCGCGGAGCGAAAGGCGACTAAACTGACCCACTACCCGAAATCGAATTCCATTCGATCACGGCCGCAGACGGCAAACGAGAGGCGTCAGCTTCGTCGATCACTTCCAATCCGACGCGATCGCGAACGCCTCCAACAACGCCTGATCCGGAAAGTCGCTCGCCTCCAGCAGCCAGGTCATTGTCGAAGGGATTCGGTTCGGCATGCCTGACGTGATCGCCCTTCTGCAAACGGGTGAGTCGGTCGAGTCCGTTGTGGCCAACTGCTTTCTCACACTGACTCGAACTCAAGTTTATGAATGCCTCGCGTACTACGAGGATCATCGCGGCGAGATTGACCTCCTCGTGTCACGTCACGATACAGACGGAAGCATGACTTTCTTCTTCGATCACGACGTTCCCGAAGATGCCGCCTTCGCCGAACCTTGGAACGAGCCGCCTTGGTCCAATTGATCGAACGTGTCGACGAAGCCGGTCTCCGGGGAGCGATTCACTTCGCCTGAGAATGGCAGAGCCGTCCGTCGCGGAGCGACATTTGATGGTCGCCGTGGGTTTCAACCCACGGATGGCGATGACACAGGAATGATTCGTTGCGGAGCGACGATTGAAGGTGGGGGACATCGGCGCGAAGGAAATTGATCGCTGATCGTGTGGCGATGGTTCGATCGTCGCTCCGCGACGAG
>JAYUFI010000369.1:0-5691 GCA_043738805.1 Planctomycetaceae bacterium
GGCAAATCAATCGACTCCGCGAGACCCCGCTGTCGATCAGCCATTCATTGAGCCACGGCCACATATCAACGGAAACGCCATCTCGCGATCATGGGTTAGAAACGGCGTCGCGATCAGTTGGGTCATCACGATTGCGATGGTGACGTTCTTCCTCGGCTTCATCATCGGACGTTGGGACCGGACTCCGAGCAGTAACAACGTCGCGAACAACGTTCCAAACAATACTCCTCCAGCGAACGTCGGCATGGAGAACGGCGCAAACAACGGCGGAAGCAATACCCCGAACAACGGCACCGTTGCTCGCAAAGATCAACCAACGAGTTTCGGAAACACTCCCGCCGTGCGCGGACGAGTGACTTACCAAACCAACGCCGGTGAGCGGCGTCCCGATCGCGGCGCACGAGTGCTGCTGTTGCCTGAGAAGCGTGAAGGCTCGACGAAGTTGAGCGTTGTCGGACTTCGCTCTGCTGACACTGATGCCGATGTGCAAATCGCTGCGACGAGCTTGAAGGCCGTCGGCGGCGATGTCGCTGTCGTGGATGATTCGGGCAACTTTGAAATCGGTGGCTTGAAGCCGGGGACATACCGCATCCTTGCGTTGTCACATTTTCAACCGCGCGACAAACGCGAAACGCTCGACGGTTCGTTGAAGGGGATTCTCGATAACTTCTTCGAGCGATCAGAGCAGCTTCTCGGAAAGTGCCGATACCATGTTGGCCAACTGAAGTACTCCGGCAAAGAAACGGAATTGTGGGATCATTCGTTTGAACGAGAGTAGTTGCTCAGACGGGACTGAAAAGACACCAAGGACCAAAATGGCTACTGCAAGCAACAACCCTTTCGGGCCCTTTTGTCCTTGAAGTCCCTTTGCCTTAATGACTAAGGAACCACCGCATGGCGAACCAACTCTGCAAACCGTGGGAGCATCGCCTGTCACGGCGACAGTGGTTGAACGGGGTCAGCGCGGCAGGCATCGCCTCGGCGGGTTTGCCATTCGGGGCGGCTTTCGCCGATGAGTTGGCCAAGCAGCGGAAGCAGATTCTGTTCGTCTGGATCGATGGAGGAATGAGTCAGTACGAAAGCTGGGATCCAAAACCGAACTCCCCTTTCGGGGGTCCGTTTCGGTCGATCGCGACCACCGTTCCCGGGATTCAAGTCTGCGAGTTGATGCCCCGTTCGGCGAAGATCATGCAACATCTTTGCGTGGTTCGCGGCATGTGTACTCAGGACAATTCGCACTCGGCTGGCGTGCCGCGAATTCAGCGAGGCGACCCGAAGAACCGCGGCGTGACGTATCCATTCTTTGGCTCGTCGGTCGCGAAATTGGTCGGGTCGCAAGGAACAGGATTGCCAGCGTATGTCTCGATCAAGCCGGGAAGCGGCGGGTTCATCTATCAAGACGCCGGCTTCTTGGGACCGCAGTTCGGAGCGGTCGCATTCGGAGACGGCAAGCTGCCGGAAAACTTCTCGCTGCCGGAATCAGTCACCGATGCCGACGACGAGTTGCGGCAGTCGTTGCGTAAGAAAGCGGACGAGCGATACCGCTTGCGGCGTCGGCCCGAATCGACAGAGGCGACCGGCTACATTTTCGACTCGGCTCGCGAGCTGATGCGGCAACGAGCGATGTTCGATCTGTCCAAAGTCGCTCAAAAAGACCGCGATCGTTACGGCGAGCACGAATTCGGTCGGCACATGTTGCTCGCGCGGCAGATGCTGGAGGTCGGTGTCACGTTCGTCAAAGTGACGAGTTACGGCTGGGACACTCACGGCGACAACTTCAACGGGCACGCGAGCCTCATGCCGCGTTTCGATCAAGCGTTCGCGTCGATTGTCGAAGACCTGCACGACCGAGGGATGCTCGACAACGTGCTGGTCATCGCAATGTCCGAGTTCGGCCGCACGCCCCGCATCAACGGCCATGTCGGCCGCGATCACTTCCCGGAAGCGTGGTCGCTCGCCATGTCCGGTCGAGGCGTTCGTCGCGGCCTAACCGTCGGCAAGACCAACGCGAAAGGAACCGCCGTAGAAGGAGACGCCTACGACATCGGCCACATGTTCCACACGTGGTTCTCAGCACTAGGAGTCGATACGAGCAAGACCCAATTCGACAACCACGGGCAGCCGCTGCCGATCGCTCACGAAGAAATGCATGCCGTGAAGGAGGTGCTCGCATGATGCCAGATCCTGCTCTCAAAACTCGTTTCACGCCGAAGGCACTGAAGCCGATCGACCTGCCACAGCAATTTGTTTCTGGCGGTTTCAGTCCGTGCGGAGCCTTCTTCTTCGCCGGCAGCATGGAAGGGCAACTCGGCCGTTGGTGCGTTGTGCCCGATACGGCGGAGCCGGAACTGATTGCGTTGTCGACGCTCACGGGGCTGACGGCGTGGGTCAGCGTTTGCGTGTGCCTGCCAGACGGCAAGCATGTCGTCGCTGCCGACTCGTGGGGCAATCTCGCCGGTTGGTCGTACTGCGCTGACTCGACGGAACCGGCGTGGAAAGTCGCGAATGCTCACGACGGTTGGATTCGCAGCATCGCGGTCGCACCGGACGGGCAGACGTTTGCGACGTGTGGTCGTGATGGCCGAATCGTTTTCTGGTCGACCGCCGGTCAGAAGAAGAGTGAATTGACTGTGGGCGGCGACTTGTCGATCGTTCGATTCGCACCGGATGGAAAATCCCTCTTCGTCGGATCGCTCGCAGGCAAGGTCACGCAGTGGACGCTGGAGAACGCGGCGAAGATTCGCGAGTTCGATGCGAGTCCGCTCTTCACGGTGAATCGTCTGCAAGATGTCGGCGGAGTCCGCACGCTGGCGATCAGCCCGGACGGTTCGACGTTGCTGGTCGGCGGGACTCAGCCGGCCAACGGAGGCAACGTGCAAGGTAAACCGACGTTGTTGGTCTTCAACATCGCGGACGGAACGTTCAAAAAGAAAGCCGAACTCGGTGCCGACGGTGATGTCTATGTCACCGATCTCGAATGGCATCCCGACGGCTGCTGGTTGATCTCGACCAGCGGCAATCCCGGCCAAGGGAAATTGATCACGTGGCGTGTTGAAGACGAGCAACCGTTGGCCGAAGTCAAACTGTCGAACTGCCACTTGGTCCGCCAGCATCCGTCTGGCCGCTGGTTCGCGACGCTGACCACTAACGCCAACAGCAACGGCAACGGGAAAGTGGTCGACAAGGGCGGCGAGTACCTCGGCAATCGCTCTCCGTTACAAGTCTTGGTCTTACCGTCGTAGCCGTCACCGCTCCGCGTGATGATTCGGTTGCTCCAAGACGGCGGCAATGTTCCGCAGGTTTCTCTGTTTGAAGCGTTCGGCTCAGCACGCAGAACGCGATGGCGATGTAGGCTCACATGATTGAGCGAGCTTCAATCGGCCTGATGCTTCAGCCATTCGAGCAACATCGAGTCCTTCAACTCAATCGCACCGACAGTTGCTCGTTTTGAAAAGAGGCGGCTCAATTCGACGAACTCAGGCGGCGTTGCACAAACTGCTGACAGCAACACGTCGTCCCACACCTGAGTCCTCAGCGCCGAGCCCGGCTTGTTGTCCGCAGAATCGACGGACAGTTTTTTCAACAGCGGTTCGGCGACAGCAAGATCGTCTTGGGCGATGCGGATCATCGTCAGTAAGACATTCACTCGACCGTCGAAACGCTTCGGCCCTTCCGTCGCGACAAACGTCGCCAGTTCGTCCAAGCGATTCGCCTCGCGAGCAGACTCGATCAGCAACTGCGCCGACGAGATCAGTTGCGGCTTCGTAGCATTGCCGTTGATCGCTCCGGTCATCACGCGCAGTTGCGTCCGCGAATTCGACGTTCCGGAATCCGGCAGCGACCACGTTCGCCAGAGCATGAAGCGATCGCTCGCGGGCAACGATTTCGCTTTCTCGCGCAGAATGGCCAAGACCTCTCCGGGGTTCTCATCCGCGAACTTATCGGGCCAGCGTGCGTCAGCCACTTGGCCCAGCAGTTCCAGCGACTCCTTCGCCAGTCCTGCAGCGGCGTATTCGCGAGCGACCTCCAGCAACTCCATCCGCCGCAGATGTTGTCCATCCATCGCGCCGGCGGCCGACCAGATTCCTTCCATGTGCCGCAGGTGAGCGGCAATCGTGTCGCGGCCTTGATCCGCTTGCCCTTGCTCCAAGTAATATCGAGCCAGCCAACGACGCAGGTCGGCGGCGGGGAACTCGGCCTTCGCGGTGTTGTTCGGCAGTGAGGACAAAAGTCGGGCAAACAATTTCGCCGTGCGGTCTCGCGGTCCCGTCTGCTGTGAGAGTAGCCGAATGATTTGCGTTACGACTCGTTCATCATAAGCCGACCAGGGCCATTCCGACTGACTTTCCAAGACGGCGAATTGTTCAGCAAAGAGAGTCTCGTCTCGTGTCGCCAACGCGAGTTGCAATCGCATCAGCCGCAGTGACATCTCTGACTCTTTCGTCTTCTCTCGCGAATCGAGCCGCTTTCGTAGTACATCGACTCGCGATTCTGCCACCGCGATTTGGACCAGTCGTAAGCCGAGACTCTTTGTTTGTAGTTCCGCCTTCAGGCGGTCTTGCTTGGCTTCGGGCAAGCGTGCTTGGCCGCCTAAAGCCGACACTACGAACGTATCTCGCTCGACCGGCAGCGCAAACACCGCGACTTCATCGCGACGATCTGCGGGCAACACGGATTCAGCCAACGTCGCGAAGATCGACTCGGCGGGAACCTGCTTCTCGCGCCAACGCGGCTCGAGTTCGTGCCATGCGGCGAAGACGGTTGGACTGAAGGATGAGAGTAATTCTGCTCGTGATTTGGCGACAAACGTGACCTCGCCTGAAACGCCATTATCTCTGGAAAAGAGCTTTTGGGTTTCCTCAGGCTTTGCCCACACCGATACGGTGTCACGGAACGTTTTCAACGAGAGATCAGCATAGCCCGCATCCAGAGTCATACGCGCGAGATCGCGAGCACGCTGCCAGCGGACGTCCGGCCAATCGCCACCGAGGATGACAGTGTCGTGAAACAGCATCGGCACCCAATCACTCGCTGGGCGCGGGCGGAGTGCCTCGTTGGTCAACGTGGTCCACGCGGACAAGGCTGCATCGCGGTCGTTGCGTTTGAGTGCCAGTTGGCCTTGCTCGCGAAGCATGGACCAGAGGAAACGTGGATCGCGTTGTTGTTGAGCCGCTGCAAGGGAGAGCTTCGCGAATTCCTTGTGGAGCACGTTTTCAACGTGCTCTTTTTCGGGCACGCTGGAAACGTGCCCCACAGCGGCACATTCGCGGGCGATGATCCACAGGCCGAGGTTGAGATCAACGAACGGGCTCGGCTTCATGTTGCTCGATTGCTTCGCGGCGGCGTCCACCAACGCGCGAACGGCCTTCAACTCCGACGGCGGTTTCGGCGACGACAACTCCGCTAGTGCGGTGGTAATCATGACGGAGAGATCCTCCGGGAATTGCTGCTTCAGTCGATCAAGCTCAACCACGACATCGGGCCAAAGTTTGTCATCCGCTGCCGCTTGTTTCAGACACGCGAGAATTGGGCTGTGCAACTGCATGTCGGCGACCGACTCGCCGGTCACTTGCAGCAGCAGATCGAGACGCGGACGCGATGTGCCACGAGCCGGCCGCTCGTGAGCGGCCAAGCGAAAGATCGTTGGCAACATTTCCGGCTTGATCGCGGCACACGATTGAGCGAACCGCT
>JAYUFI010000370.1:0-5685 GCA_043738805.1 Planctomycetaceae bacterium
GACCGACGAGTACGCTCGGCAGTGCTTGCTCGCGCGACGTTGCCTCGAAGCGGGCGTGCGGTTCGTGCAGGTCAATTACAGCTATCCGCGCAATTACTGGGACGCTCACGGCGACTTGCGGAACAATCACACGAGCAACGCGAAGAAAGTCGACAAGCCGATCGCCGCGCTGCTGCGCGACTTGAAGTCACGCGGTCTGCTCGACGACACGCTGGTCATCTTCGGCACCGAGTTCGGCCGCACTCCGGCCGCTCAAGGCAACGACGGCCGCGATCATCACCCGCACGCCTTCAGCATCTGGCTCGCCGGCGGCGGCGTGCGTGGCGGAATGGCACACGGCCAGACCGACGAGTTCGGTTACTACGTCGCCGAAAACAAAGTCACGATGCCCGACTTCCACGCCACGATCCTGCACCTGTTGGGACTCGATCACACCCAACTGACCTACCGCCACGCCGGCCGCGACTATCGCCTGACCGACGTGCATGGAGAGGTCGTGAAACAGATTCTGTTGTGAATAATTCCCTGGCCCACTGCGTCCGAGCTTGGCCTGCCCGACAATCTCAATTCACGGAGCTATCCGAGCCGACTTCTCCTCGCGAAACACTCGCGTCAATTCCCCCGCTGAATCGTGCTCGTTGACGGTCCCCCCTGCCCTCCTGCCAAGATGACGTTTTTCCAATCTTGGATTTATGAGCGCAAATCTCGTATCGTGCCTCACACGCATTCATTTTTGGGGATCAGTAATCAGGCGATTTTCAACCATCAGCCGATCCTTGTGCGTTGCTCGCTCGCGGGTTGCCCGACTTCCGGGGGATCGCCATAATCCGGCCTCGATTTTGGCCTCAAAGATGTGGTTGGCTGGCGCTTCTAGCCGATCAACTGATTTCCGCCGAGAACTCGCAGACCGAGAGACGACACGATGACGCAAGACGCGCCCGCTGTGGCCGCACTCCTTCCAGGTGAGATGGATGAATGGTTCGAGTCGTTTGACGACTTGCTGCACCGTTACGGCAAAGCCGGAGTGCAGCAGTTGCTATCCAGCTTGCAAGAGCGAGCTTACGTGCGCGGAGTGACGTTGCCGTTTACGGCCAACACGCCGTACATCAACTCGATCCCAACCGATCAACAGCCGCGCTTTCCCGGTAATCGCGAAATCGAGCGCCGCATCAAGTCGATCATCCGCTGGAACGCGATGGCGATGGTCGTGCGCGCGAATCGCCATAACGTCGGGATCGGCGGGCACATCTCAACGTATGCCTCTTGCGCGACGCTTTACGAAATCGGGTTCAACCACTTCTTTCATGCTCGTAACGATCAGCACACCGGCGATCTCGTTTACTTCCAAGGTCACTCGTCGCCGGGAGTTTATGCCCGCGCGTTTCTCGAAGGACGTTTGACCGAAAGCCATTTGGAACACTTTCGCCAGGAACTCCCCGCTGGTCAGGGATTGTCGTCCTACCCGCATCCGTGGCTGATGCCGGAGTTTTGGCAGTTCCCAACCGTGTCGATGGGGCTTGGTCCAATCACAGCGATTTATCAAGCACGGTTCTTGAGGTATCTCGAACATCGCGGCTTGCTCGATACCTCGAAGTCAAAAGTCTGGTGCTTCGTCGGCGACGGCGAAGTCGATGAACCGGAAACACTTGGGGCGCTGACGTTGGCCTCGCGAGAAAACCTCGACAACCTCGTGTTCGTGGTGAACTGCAATCTGCAACGGCTCGACGGGCCGGTGCGCGGAAACGGCAAGATCATCCAAGAACTTGAAGGGGCGTTTCGCGGAGCCGGTTGGCACTGCATCAAAGTGGTGTGGGGCGGCGACTGGGATCCGATTCTCGAAGACGATGTCGACGGCGATCTCGTGCGACGCATGGGTGAGGTCGTTGACGGCCAATACCAGAAGTACGTCGTCGAACCTGGCTCGTACATCCGCGAGCACTTCTTTTCGGCGAATCCTAAAGTGGCGAAGCTCGTCGAACACCTTTCGGACGAACAGTTGCAAAAGCTGAAACGCGGCGGACACGATCCGGAGAAAGTCTTCACGGCGTACCAATCGGCGGTAGATCACAAAGGCTCGCCGACTGTCATTCTGGCTAAGACGATTAAAGGTTATGGCCTCGGTGAAGCGGGCGAAGGGCGTAACGTGGCCCATAACGTTAAGAAGGCGAACGAACAGGAATTGCGAGAGTTCCGCTCGCGGTTCGGCATCCCGATCGCCGACGACGAGGTCGATCAGGCTCCGTTTTACAAACCGGCTCCTGATAGTCCGGAGATGCAGTATCTGGCTCAACGGCGAGCCGCACTCGGTGGTTTCGTCCCCGCTCGGAAGCCGACGCCGGAGAAACTCGCGGTGCCGTCCGTCGAGACGTTTCTCAGCTACGTCGCGAAGGCCACGCAAGGTTCGACGACCTTCACCTTCACTTACATCCTCAGCAGCCTGCTGAAGGACAAAGCGATCGGCCAGCGCATCGTCCCGATCATCCCCGACGAGGCCCGCACGTTTGGCATGGAGGGGCTCTTCCGCCAGTGCGGCATTTACGCCAGCAAAGGCCAGCTTTACGAGCCGGTCGATGCCGACCAACTGATGTATTACAAGGAGATGAAGAACGGTCAGATCCTCGAAGAGGGGATCAACGAAGCGGGGGCGATCTCGTCGTTCGTCGCCGCCGGGACTGCGTACTCGAACCTCGGCATCCACATGGTGCCGTTCTACATTTACTACTCGATGTTCGGCTTTCAGCGAGTCGGCGATCAGATTTGGCTCGCGGGCGATTCGCGCACGAAAGGCTTCCTGGTCGGCGGTACGTCGGGCCGCACGACGCTCAACGGCGAAGGCTTGCAACACGAAGACGGCCACAGCCAACTCTTCGCGACCAGCGTCCCGAATCTCAAATCGTATGATCCGGCTTATGGCTACGAGTTAGCAGTTATCATCCAAGACGGCATGCGTCGGATGTATGTCGAGCACGAAGAAATTTTCTATTACCTCAGCGTCTACAACGAAGACTACGCGATGCCGGCGATGTCCGGTGACGTCACCGACGGCATCGTCCGCGGCATGTACCGCTTCAAGAGTGTCGAAAGCTCGAAGGGCCAGAAGGACCGCCCGCAACTCTTCGGCAGCGGCCCGCTGCTCAACGAGGTGTTGCGTGCTCAACAAATTTTGTCCGAGCAATACGGCATCGGCAGCGACGTCTGGAGCATCACGAGTTACTCCGAACTCTGCCGCGATGCGGCGATGAAGCAGCGCTGGAACCGACTGCATCCGAGTGACAAGCCGCAGAAGAGTTATCTCGAAACGACACTCGACGGCATCACCGGCCCGTTCATCGCGTCGAGCGACAACGTGCGTCTGGTTCCCGATCAAATCCGCAGTTGGATTCCCGGCCCGTACCACGTCCTCGGCACCGACGGCTTCGGACGCAGCGAAACTCGCCAAGCCTTGCGTCGCCACTTCGAAATCGACGCCGAATGCGTCGCCTACACGGCGCTGGTCGCGCTGGCTCAACAAGGCCAGTTCGACAAGAAGAAGCTGCCGAAAGCGCTGAAGGATTTGGGCATCGACCCAGAGAAAGTCGAGCCGCTCAAGGCTTAAACAAGTAGGGTGGGTCGAGGTACGAGACCCACCATGTTTTCATGCTGGCGGGTCTCGTACCTCGACCCGCCCTACAGTTCAATCAAATATGGCTATCGAATTCAAACTGCCCGAAGTTTCCGACGGAGTGAAGACCGTCGATATCGCCGAGATCAAAGTCAAAGCGGGAGATGTCGTCGCCAAAGGCCAAGTGGTCATGGACCTCGAAACCGAGAAGGCGGTGGTTGAACTCGAATGCCCACATGCCGGAACGGTGGTGAAGGTTCTTGTCTCTGCAGGCCAAACGATCGCCATCGGCACGCCGCTGTTGAGCATCGAAGCCGGAGTGTCTGCAGCAGCACCGGCCGCGGCGACCGCATCGACGCCTCCAGCGAAGACATCGGTTGCGATTCCGGTGGCTCAGCCGGTCGTTGCTCAATCCGCTACCGCGCCGAAAGCGGCGGCAACAACAACAGCAGCACCGGCTGCTCAACAAGCCGGATCGGCAGATCGCCCGCCCGCTCCCGCCGGCCCGGCGACGCGGCGACTCGCGCGCGATCTCGGTGTTGATCTGCATCAAGTCGGCGGCTCTGGTCCCGGCGGACGGATCACGCAAGAAGACGTGCAGAATTACGTCAAGAACATCCTCGAAGGCCGAGCCTCCTCGCCCGCTGGCGGCGGCATGATCGCGACTCCACCGCTGCCGGACTTCAGCCAGTTCGGACCAATCGAACGGCAAGCTCAAAACAAGATCGCCAAGGTCTCGGCCACGAACCTGAGCATGGCGTGGCAGACAATCCCGCACGTCACGCAGCACGATTTGATCGACATCACCGAACTCGAAGAATCGCGAAAACGCTTCGGCGAAACACTCGGCAAGAACGGGCCGAAGGTGACGATGACCGCCATCGTCATGAAGGCGCTGATCCCCGCGCTCAAAGCCTTCCCGCACGTCAACACCAGCCTCGATTCGGCCAAGGGTGAGTTGGTCTTGAAGCAGTACTACAACATTGGCTGCGCGGTCGATACGCCGAACGGTTTGTTAGTCCCAGTCGTCAAGAACGTCGATCAAAAGAGCATCGTCCAAATCGCCGCCGACTTGGCCGACCTCGCCGCTCGTGCTCGTGAGAAGAAGCTCAAACCCGACGAGATGTCCGGCGCGACGTTCACCATCACGAACCTCGGCGGCATCGGCGGTATCGGCTTCACCCCGATCGTCAACTGGCCCGAAGTCGCGATCCTCGGCATGAGCCGCAGCCGCACCGAACTGAAACTCCACGGCGGAGCGGTCGTCGAACGCCTGATGCTTCCGCTCTCTCTGAGCTACGACCATCGAGTCATCAACGGAGCCGACGGAGCCAGATTCGTCGCCAAACTCGGCAGCCTGCTGAACGACTTTTTCGCGTTGTTAGCCGAAGCGTGATCTCTTAGGCTGGCAAAAGAACAAGCCAAAAGGAGTCATGCCATGAAATTTCCCGTGACGATTGATCGCGATGAAGACGGCGTTTGGATCGTCGAATGCCCGTCGATTCCAGGCTGTGTCAGCCAGGGACAGACTCGCGATGAAGCATTGAAAAACATTGAAGAGGCGATCGCGTTGTGTCTCGAAGTCAGGGCTGAGCGTGGGTTGCCATTGACTGTGGAAACTCGGCAGGTGGAGGTCACCATCTGATGGCCTCGATTCCCGTCGTGAGCGGTCGCGAGGCCGTGAAGGTCTTTCAGTCGCTGGGCTGGGAGGTTGCTCGACAGCGTGGTAGTCACATCATCTTGGTTCGCGATGGCGATCTCGAAACTTTGTCAGTGCCGGACCATCGCGAAGTGGCTAAAGGGACGGTGCGGAGCTTGATCCGCTCGGCTGGCATCACTGTCGATGAGTTCCTTGAAACTTTGAAAAATGTTTGATGTCGGACAAGATCATGCCAACTCCCATTCGCAAACTAAAAATGAACGAAGCCGAACGAAACGCATTGGCGGAAGGCTATCGACAGATGGCGGCGGATCGAGAACGCGAGGCAGGGGCACTTGAACGGTGCGAAGCGTTGATCGGGGATGTCGCTGATAATCTCGAACCGATGACGACAGACGAGAAAGAGCAATTCTTCCGTGATGCG
>JAYUFI010000371.1:0-15127 GCA_043738805.1 Planctomycetaceae bacterium
GAATTTCGCTACACACCCAAGCACGGCTGTTGGTTGAACATCGCCGAGAACAAATTGAGTTCGCGGACTCGTCAATGCCTCCACGGCCGCCGCATCGGAGTAAAAGACAAGTTCACGAGACCTCAACGATCGCTTTGATCACGCCAGTTTCTAGTTTCGTGTAGGACGGGAAGACGTCGATCAGGCCGTCGAGCGTCGTGTGGTGCGTGATCCACGGGCGGGTGTCGATGCGGCCGGATTCGATCAAGCCGATGATGCGGCCGAAATCTTTGGGGAGCGAATTGCGAGAGGCGAAGATGGTCATTTCGCGGCGATGGAAGAGCGGATCGGGAAAGCTGATGTCGTCAGTGACGATCCCGACGAAGACGATCTTGCCGGTGTGGCCGACGTAGTTGAAGGCGTTGCACATCGACTTCGGACTGCCGGTCGCATCGAACACGTGACCGGCGAGTGCTCCGTTCGTGATCTTTTGCAGCGTCTTCATTTCGCTGCCGTCGCCAGTGAAGCGGACCGTGTGGGCGACTCCCATCGTTTGCTTGCAGAAGTCGAGCCGGCCTTGGTGCATGTCGAGCACGGTCACGGTCGCGCCAGTGAGCTGTGCGAACTGAATGACGGACAAGCCGATCGGGCCCGCGCCGATGACGAGTACATGCTCATCCGTTTGCGGGTTCGCTCGATCGACCGCATGACAGCCGATCCCCAGCGTTTCAACGAGCGCCAGTTGTTCCAACGTCAGCTTCGCGGATGGATGCAGCTTTCGCGCGGGGAGAATGAATTGCGGACGCAAGCCGCCATCGGTGTGAACTCCGAGCACTTGCAGCTTCTCACAGCAATTACTGTTGCCGCGCCGGCACGCGAAGCACTCGCCGCAATTCATGTATGGCTCGACCGAGCAACGATCTCCCGCTTTGACGTTGCTCACACCGGCTCCGACCGCGACCACTTCGACACCCAACTCGTGCCCCGGAATGCGCGGGTAACTGTAGAACGGCATCTTGCCGAGATAGCCGCTGATGTCCGTCCCACAAATGCCGACGCGATGCACCTGAATGAGCGCCTCACCAGGGCCGGGCGGATTCGGCTCCGGAATTTCGATGTGACGGAAATGGCCGGGTTTTTCGAGCTGAATGGCTTTCATGGTGTTCTTTCTGAGTAATTCATCGTTGTCTGTCAGTGACGTCAGATGACGCCATCGGGGCTTATTTTAGTAAGCGAAGAAAACTTTCTTGCTCAAAATGATGATCCGTGGTCAGCGCCTCTTGAATTCCGAGCCGACGCATCAACACAAAGCTGACGGCATCACACAGCGAGTAAGACTTGTCGATCCGCTTCTTGAGTAACTCTTCGGCTTCATCGTGCAGCGCTGGATCGACCCAATGGACCGCGACTTCCGGAGACAGTGAGAGGTCATCCAGAAATTGCAGCGCCGTAACACGGGGAATCCGCCGCGCATGAGCCAAGGCGACGAATTCCGCCATGACGTAGTTGTGCGTCACACGAGTAATCGCCAAGTCGAATTGCTCAGCTGCTTCAGTGTGAAATGCTTCGGAGCGAGCACAAAGGCATAAAAGCCCGGAAGTATCGAGCGACATTAAATTGCCTCGTGAGTGTCGCCATACTCGCGTGCCAAGTCGGCATCAATGGATTCGTTGTCCGAACCGTTCGGGTTCCCCAAGCTCACCGCGCCGAAATGATTTCTGAATTTCAAACAAGCTTCTTGCTTTTGGGCATCGGTGATCGATTCCGGAATCACACGAAACAATTGCCGGGCGAGCGGTGTCGACTCTCCATGCTCCAAACGATCCGCCACAACTCGCAATGCCAAAATCTGAGTTTTTCCGACGGCCTCTTCCGCCGATTCACCGTAAGACTTCACGCCTGGAAGGTCTGACGCTTCCGCCAGCCAGCGACCATCCAATTCGTGTTCGACTTCGATTGTGAGTGACATGATTCAATCTCCTACTTTTAAAACTCAACGCATTGGCCGCGACAAGCTATCGCGGCTTCGGGCCATTCTCAATGTGGCATCCGCATGAAGTGCGGCATCAGATCGCAACCGGCATCGAAGCACAGCGGCGACACAGCCCCAACCGCTTCGTCGTACGTCAGCATTCCCGTCGCGGCGATTCCCGCACCGCACATGGCGACGGGAACGAAGCCGTGGCTGTGAGTTTTCGTTCGCAAGAACGTCGGATGATCGGGGCTGATCAAGATGCGGTAAGCACCTTGCGAGCGAAGATATTCATGAACCGGACAGACGATGTCGGCGTCGATCTGCTCCAGCGCTTTGACCTTTTCATCAGCGTGACCTTCGTGAGATGCCTCGTCCGTCGCTTCGACGTGGACGACGATGAAGTCGATGTCGGGACGTTTCAAAGCCTCGATCGCGTAACGCCCTTTCGCGGCGTAATCGGTGTCGAGATAGCCGGTCGCTCCAGGAACTTCGATGACCTGCCAGCCGAGCAAGCGGCCGATGCCACGCAGCAAATCGACCGCTGTGATCACCGCTCCGCGGACTCCGAAGCGTTCGGCAAACGGCACGAATGCGGGAGCTTTGCCTTGTCCCCAAAGCCACGTCTGCGTCGCGGCGTTGTCGCCGCGAGTTCGATTGGATTCAACACTCGCCAGGATGTCGTGACTGCTCTCCATCAAGTCGCATAACAATTGCGAGCCCGTGCCGGTTGGCAAATGCGAGTCGATGACTTGATCGGTGATGTCGTGCGGCGGTGTCGTGTTCGTGTCGGCGGCAAACGGCGGCGGCTCGCCGCGACCGCGATAGATCAGCAGGTTGCGGTAGCTCACGCCCGCAAAATATTTCCAATGAGCGTCACCGCAAGCCGAGTGCTGCAACGCTTTGATCAGCTCATTGCCGACGTCGTTCGGAATCTGCCCGGCGGTGAAACTCTTCATGCGGTTCTCGGCGACCGTCACGAAATTACAGCGGACGGCCCAATCATCCGGGCCGAGCGCAATCCCTTGAGCGGCGGCTTCGAGCGGTGCTCGGCCTGTGTGAAACTTCAGTGGGTCGTAGCCGAAGAGGCTCATCGTTCCGACGTCGCTGCCAGAAGGAAGCGAGACCGGAACATGGTTGGCTCGACCGACGATCCCTTGTCGAGCGATCTCGTCCATGTGCGGAATGTTCGCCGCCTGCAACGGCGTCTTTCCGCCGAGCGAGGGCTGCGGCTCATCGGCCACTCCGTCGGGAATAATCAACGCAAACTTCATGAGAGAGGTTGTCCTAACCAGGCGAGGAAGATGGTTCGGGCGTTTTTCGTAGAACGGTTTTTCAAACCATTCGGGTCGAACAAACCGTTGATTGTGCGAACGAGTTACGGCGGACTATCACTTACCTCACAAAAACGAGCAAGCTCGTTCTCGTGTGTGACGTCCAGTTCACGCACCACAATCCAAGTGGTGCGTGCGACGACTCGACCGAGCATCGACCGTAATGCCGCCAGAGTAGATGGAGCGTGACTTTCTGGTGTCGAATGATTCAACTGTTCGCACTCAGTGCAACCGCATTGATCTCTAGCGAGTGTGGCTACGGAATCTTCGATGCGGGTGTACCGAGTCCATTTAGAAACGATTCTTGAGTTCTTGGTGTTTGGCAATGTCCACCGCGCGAGATAACGCGACTGAGAGCCACCGATGGACAATGACGTTGATCTGCTTTTGGGAACGCTTGCCGTTCAAGCGGGGATCATCTCAGCCGACCAGTTCCAGGCGGCTTATGAGGTCTTTCGCGAGAGTGGAATTGCATCACTGGCGCAGGTCTTGTTGTATCAGCAGTTGATCACGCCGCTGCAAAAGGATCTCCTCGATGAACTGGTTCGAGACCAATTGGATCAGCATCAAGGGAGTGTCCGCGGAGCGATGACGGCGATTAAGGACGCAAAGACGCTCGCGGTGATTTACGCGATTGAAGAACACAAGCTCGGTGGCACGGTCATCTACAAACCGTCGGACCAAACTCCGCCGCATCCTGCCGAAAAGCCTGAGGACCTGAAGTCGCCTGCGCCGCCGGACAACAAGCATGTCTTTGTCGAAACGGTGAAGTGGCAAGCAGAATCTCGCTCGCGATACACGCTGACGCGAGTGCATGGCAAAGGGGGCTTGGGCCAAGTGTGGTTGGCGATCGACGGGCACCTCAATCGCGAAGTGGCGCTCAAGGAAGTCTTGCCGAAGAAGCAGTCTGACCCGGAGACGACCAGCCGCTTGATGAAAGAGGCGCAGATCACCGGGCAGTTGGAGCATCCCAATATCGTTCCGGTCTATGAACTGGCTCGCGGTGCGGACGGCGCTCCGTTCTACACGATGCGTTTTCTGCGCGGGCAGTCGCTGTCTGAGCGGATCAAAAAAATGGGCAAGGGGCTTGCTGGCGACTCGTTGGAGTTGCGCGAGCTGCTGACGGTCTTTGTCAGCGTGTGTAACGCGATGGGTTATGCGCACTCGCGCAACGTGATTCATCGTGACCTCAAACCGCAGAACATCATGCTTGGCGATTATGGCGAGGTCATGGTCGTCGATTGGGGGCTGGCGAAGATTCTCGGCACGAAAGATGACGAGAGCGATCAGCGCCGAATTTCGGTCGTCGATGTCGATAACCTCATGGCCACGCAAGACGGCAACCTCTTGGGTTCGCCCGCATATATGTCGCCGGAACAAGCCGATGGGCAAATCAGTCTGCTTGATGCGCGGACGGATATTTACGGCTTGGGGGCGATCTTATTTTCGATCTTGATTGGTCACGCGCCACACAAAGGAACGCAAACCGGCAACGCGGCGAAAGACACGATCAACATGATGCGCCGGATCAGCGAAGGACCGACGCCGCGTGTGCTCGCGGTCAATCCGTTGATGCCCAAGCCGCTCGATGCGATCTGTGCGAAGGCGATGGCAAAGAAGCGGTCGGAGCGATATCGCACGGCGACGGAGTTGGCTCAAGACATCACTCGCTGGTTGGCGGACGAGCCGGTTTCTGTCTATCTGCCGCCGTGGCGCGAACGAGCGATCCGTTGGCTGCGACGTCATCGCGCGTGGGCACAAGCGATTGCCGTGTCGCTGATTCTGGTCACGATTGCGGCGAGCACGGCCGCGGTGCTCGTGTCGCGTGCGCGTGACCGAGTTGCGATCGCACTGGATTCAGAAAAACGCGCTCACGAGGAAACCGAGCGCGCACTGAAGGCGGAGCGAGAATCGCTTGATGCAGAACGCTTGGCGAAGGCCGAAGCGACACGACGATTCAAAGAGGCACGCAACACGATCGACAAATCGCTGACCGGCGTCAGCGAGGCGTTGCAGTTCTTTCCCGGAGTTGAGCCCGCTCGACGGCAGTTGCTTGAGCAAGCGGCGGCGGACTACGAACGTTTTGCGGAAGAGAAGAGCGAAGATCCGGAGCTGCGACTGGAAGCGGGCCGAGCCCAGATGCGGCTGGGCGATGTGCGTCGCATACTGACTCAGCATGTTCCCGCCGACAAAGCGTATCGCTCGGCTCAAGAGACGTTTCGTGAATTGATCGCGGCGGCGGCGGACAACAGCGAATATCAATATGAACTTGCCAGCAGCGATGTGCGGCTCGGCATCTTGCTGACGACGACGGGGCCGCATGACGAGGCCGAACGTCGGCTTCAACAGGCGTCGGAAATCCTCGATCGGCTCATTGCGAATCAGACGGAAACGAACAACGCCGAAGCCGTTCGGTTTCGATTGGAGAAAGCAAGCGTCGCGATCAATCAAGCGTTGTTGCTCAACAAGACGAGTCAGTTTGACGCCGCTCGCCAACGTTTGGTGAGCGCGGAGGCGGAGTTACACGGTCTTGACGCCAGTGCTCGCAATGTTGAAGTGACCACTCGGCTGGCGAAGACGCGTGCGGAATTGGGACAGCAATTATTGATGCTCGGTCAGGCGCGCGAGTCGGTTGAGAAGCTGCGAGCGGCGGTGAAGACCTATCAATCGCTCAGCAATCAATCGCCCGATTATCCGCCGTATCTGGAAGGACTTGCGGCAGCGCGGCTCACGTTGGCGAATGCCTTTCGCTCGCTCGGTCGTGACGGTGATGTGATCGAGACGTATGAGGCGTCGATCCGCGACTATGACCTGTTGCTGAAGGCTCGACCGGGAGTTCCGTATTACTTGGAAAGCCTCGCGATTGTGCGCACGGACTTGGCTCAATCGCTGACGCAGATCGGCAACAATCAAGCGGCGAAAGAACAAGCGGCGCAAGCACTCGCTCAATTCATCGACTTGGTCAACGCACACTCCGACGTGCATCGTTATCACGAAGAGCACGCAACGGCGACACAAACGTTCGGCTTGATTTTGCGGAACCTCAACGACGATGCGAATGCCGAGACCGCGTTCGTGGGAGCGATTCAACACTTCAACGAACTGGCCGACGCGGTCCCTGATGTTCCGGAATATCGCCGCCGTGTAGCGAATGCGAAGTCGAGCCTCGGTCGTTTGTATCAAAAGCTGGGGCGAACGGCTGATGCGGAAAAGGTCTATCTGGACGCGATCAAAGATTTCCACACGGCTCAACAAGCGGGACTCGATGACCCACTGACTCATGATCCGCTCGCGTGGTGCCATGCGCATTTAGCCGACTTGCTCTTCACGGCGGGACAGCCGGAAAAATCTCGGCCGCATGACGCGAAAGCTCAGACGTTGCGCGAGCCGCTCACGACAACGGCCGAGCAACTCTTGGCGTTTGCGGTGTTGCTCGGCAATTGCGATGACATCGAACTGCGGCAGCCGGATCGAGCGATCGCGTTGTTGCAACAAGCGGTGAAGCTTGTCCCCGGCAACCCACGCTATGTCAGTGCCCTCGGCTTGGCGTACTTCCGAGCGGGTCAATGGGACAAGAGTTTGATCGCCATTCGGACGGCTCAATCGCTCCGCATCTTTCCCGATGCGACTGACTCATTCGTGCTCGCGATGTCGCTGTCCAAGAGCGGTGAGAAGGAGAAGGCACAAGTTGCGCTGCAGCAGGCGATCGAAACGATGGACAAGCACAGCCCTGGACAGATCGAGCAATTGAAGCTCAAAGCGGAGGTGAGCGAATCGATCGGCAAGATGCCGACGTCAGACAAGAAGTAGCGTGGTGAAGCGGCATGTATGTAGCCGTCTGGGGATGCGGCTCTGCCGCCTGATGAAAACGGAAAAGCCAAACAAGGAGCGTTCCCGCGAAGTTTCCCCCTTCTTTGTCTGATCTGTGTTCAATCCGTGTTTCACCTGTGGCCAAACCAAAGAAACTTTTCAGCCACGGGTAAAACACGGATTAGGATTGGCGAGACAGAGCCTCGAATTCTGCGGCCTTATCTTGCGCAATCGGTATGACCGGACACCGATCGGTTCTCTTGGTGGTGAGTTCGTTAGGTGCCAGCGAGGTGCTTAATCCACATTGCCGATAGGACCGGCACGTTGTGTCTTGCGATCACGCACGGAAGACTTTCCCTAGCCAGGATGGTGACAGGATGTCGGCTCGATTCAATGCGGCCTCGGCGGCTGCGCTCATGCTGTTTTGGAGCGTGAGTGTGCCTGCTGATGATCCTGTGACGCCACCGGCGGAATCAGCCGCAGGCAAACCGCGTCAACCGCAGGTTGTCAAACGAGACGAAACGTTGGACGACGATGTCGGGCGAGTCTTCCTGGGCGGCGAAGTCAACCTCATCAACTTTCAGCAGCCGCAACCGCTCGCTCCGGCACCGCAGGCTGTTGATCCGCGAATGTCGGCACCTCCGCAAGCGAGAGCCGTTTCAAACAACGTCTTCGGTGCGGGTGACAGTGACCAAAGCCTGTTGGGAAATGTCCGTCGTGCGCGAGCCTCCGGATCGAGTGCAGATGTCGTTTACGGTCGCGAGTCTCAGTTCCGCTCGACGACCGACACGGGCAGCTTACTGGGCAAGTCGGCTCAAGCACGTGGCATCACTTCTCAGAACCGCACGCCGATCATCACTGACACGCGCGTTCGCGGAAGTGGCACCGGCAACTTGTTGGCGTCGGGATCGTATTGGGTTCCCGCGCGGCAAGACTTGGACACGATGCTGAGCAAGATCGACTCACGCATCGTCGACAATGTGGTCGTCATCAAAGGCCCGTACAGCGCGCTCTATGGGCCGGGCACAAACTTCATCGACGTGGGACTGATGCAGTCGCCGCGCTTTGAAGATGGTCCCGAAGTGCATGGCAGCACCGGCGTGGAATACAAGACGAACGGCAATCAACTTTATGGCCGTCAGACGTTTTGGGGCGGCGATGATGACTGGGGTTTTCGCATTGGTTACGGCAATAACACCGGCGACGACTACAAGATGGGCAACGGCGAACGATTGCCGACCGGCTATAATTCACGCGACTTCGACGCTGCGTTCGGCTTTGATATTGATCAAGATCAGCATGTGGAATTCAGCTACTTGCGACTCGATCAGACTCACGTGCAATCGCCCGGTCAGTTCTTCGATATCAACTTCTTGGTGACTGATGCCTACGAACTGACTTACGTGCTCGAAGACCAATACTACTTCGATCGCTTCAGTATCGAAGGTTGGTACAACCGCACGCGGTTCCAAGGCGACGCCAAGAATCCTGAGAAAATCAAGCAGATCCCGTCGATTCCGTTGGTCACGAACAACTTGCAGACCGACGTCGATTCCATGTCAACTGGCTATACGACGTCGATGACCTGGGGCGATCAGGACGCCATGCACCTCGTGGCCGGAACCGACTTCCGTTACCTCAAGCAAGGGCTGAATGAGACGAACGATTTCAGTGTCGATGTCGATGCGGGACTCGCATCATCGTTGGGGATCGCGCCGGGAGTCTACAACTTCAACAATGCGAACTCGCCGATCCCGCGATCGCACTGGTCGAACCCCGGCTTACTGACGGAACTGACGGCTCCTGTCGATGACCGCTTGCTCGTGAAGACCGGCGGTCGCGTCGATTGGGTGAGTACCGATATCGACCAGATGCCGGGCGGACTCAGTTCGACATTGCCGAATCAAGTGCCGCTCACACAGCAGTTTCTCTTATCACAACTGCGTACCAATAGCTTCAACAAGAACTTCCAACTGTGGTCGCTATTTGGCACGGCAGACTACAAGCTCGATGACCAATGGACCGCTGGCCTCGCTGCGGGAACCGGAATGCGAGCGCCAACACTCACCGAATTGTACTCAACTGGCGAGTTCCTTTCGGTCATCCAAAACGGGTTCAACTCGGTCATCGGTAATCCGAACTTGAAAGCCTCGCGTCACTCACAGATCGACGTCAGCTTGAAAGTGAATACCGGAAACTTCCGCGCGGGCGCGACCGGCTTCTATGCCTGGATTAAAGATTACACGACGTATGAAGTCGTGCTGTTTGGTGCTCTGCCTGAAGAAAACACGCGAGCCTTGACCTTCGTGAACACGCCGCTGGCGACACTGTCCGGCTTCGAAAGTTACGCCGAGCAAGACGTTACCGATTGGCTCACATCCTTCGGGACCATCAGCTTCGTGGAAGGTCGCGATCACACTCGCAATCAGGGCGGTCAAGATTTCTACAACCCAGCGATTGCTCAGTTTAGTCACGATCCGAATGCGCCACGCGGCATTCTGCCGGGCTCGAAGAAAGAACCGCTTCCCGGTATTTATCCGATGCAAGCGCGACTCGGACTCCGTGTGCATGAGCCGACCACTCAACCCAAATGGGGCGCGGAGTTCTCCGCTCGCGTGGTTGACCGACAAAACCGCGTCGCGAGTTCACTCGGCGAACTGCCGACCGCAGGCTTCACGACCTACGACATCCGCACGTTCTGGAAACCCGCGAAACGACTCTCATTCAACTGCGGAGTCGAGAACGTGACCAACAAGTTCTACCGCGAACACCTCGACCTCCGCACTGGCCGAGGGGTCTATCAACCCGGACTCAACTTCTACTTCGGTTCGCAGTTGACGTACTAAAATCAGCACCTCGTAGTCCGGTTTTTCAAACCGGATGCGGCTTGTTGGCGGTTCTGTTCGCCCGGTTTGAAAAACCGGGCTACAGCCAACAACTCACGGCTTTTCAACTGGCTTCGCAGGCATCGGCTTCACGGGCCAATTGCCGGGAGTGATCACGACAGGAATGAATTGGTTGTAAGCTTCCGATGACGCGATCGGCTTGCCGGCGTTTAACTCGAACTCGCCGGTATACCGAGCAAACGCGTGGATGCCGCCGTAGATGTAACCGATAGTCTTTGGGCTCTTGAGTTGATCCAACTGAATCACGCCGTTGTTGGATTGTGGAATGCCGGGGTCGATCAGCAACTCCGCTTCGGTTCCCAAAAAACCGGGCATCGCGATCGGCAAGACGTAACCGGTGGAGGTTCCATCTTTGCGCACGACGAGGCTCGTGATCTCCTTCGCGAACGGAACGCCGTCCACAATCGGACGACCGTTGGGAGCGAGCTTGAGCGGGTCTTTGATCAACTGATTGTTGTCCGCGTCGTACCGATAGTTACTGATGCCGCCGAAGAAGATGGTCGTCATTTGCTGATTGATCGCGCTATAAATCGGCAAGCTTGCACACTTGTATTGATTGAGTAATTGCTGAAACGAATGGTCAGTGCCGGGGAAGAACGAATCGTAAGAGTAGTTGGCTCCTTGAATCTCGTAGTTGCGGCTGTCGATGCTGTCGATGTAGATCGGTTCGAGATAGCTCTCGAACAAGCCGGGGCGAAAGACTCCACCGTAAACGCCGATGCGTGGCTTTCCGTCGGGCGATAGCGCGGGAAGCACATTCAAATCGCGACGGTGGTAAGGGCGAAGTTTGACGTAGTCCGGGTACGAGTAGCCGTCGATCTGCGTCGGTGGCAAACCATTGATGCTGGGATAAGTATCGTAGTCTGCGAGCGCCAACGGCGGCGTTTGCGTAAGACTGAAAATCGCGATCTGCTCGGTGTATCGCTGTTGAAACAAAGTGCCAGTCGCAGAGACGCGAACTGAATACAGCCCGTCGAACGATTGGCCGAAGACCGCGCACAGTTGCAGCGGGGCTGCTGATGGAGCACTTTCATTCGCCGGAGCAGCAGCCTTGTCTTTGCCCTCATCCTTGTCGTCAGCAGCTTGTTTGGGCTGCGTGCCATAGAACGGAAGCAATTCGCCTCCGGTCACTTTGAACCGCGGGTCATTAAGCTGAGTCACATCCGCTGTCGCAACCGGTTGCTGCTTGATCACGGCATTGATCACCGCGCTGACGTGCATCACCGTCAGCGTTCCGAATGTCTCAATCTTCGCGACGGTCTCTGCCTTCGGCGAAAAGCCGTAACCTCCCATGATGTAGAGGTTGTCCTCCACTTGGCAGGAGATCGCGTTACTCGATTGCAACTGGAACTTGTCGATCGAGTCTGCCGGGCATAAGTCGGCGACAGGCATCGACCAAACTTGTTTATTCGCAATGTCGATCACCCACGCTCGATCGTTGGCTGCATCGCGTGGAAAACTATTCGCAGGATTTTGAGGAGTCGGTGCATCAAAGCCGTGCAAGCCACCAATTCGACCGCCGACGAACAGCCATTTGAGTCCATCGACATTCGCTTGAGCCGAGGCATACGAATGCAGTGCCGGAACTTTGTCGAACGTAAACGGGGCTTGCAGTTCGATCGCAAACGGCAAGGTCGCCGCGTCCGCTTGTGACGGTACTGGCTTGTTGCCGTCTATCAGTTTTGATTCACGCGATTTCGGTTCCTCGACGGCACCCGATTCAGGTGGCATGGCCTCCGCTGATATCGGATTGGCGATGCTCTCAATTGGCTTCGGAGGATTTGGTTTTGGTGTGGGACCGCAATCGCACCCGCTCAACGACGCCATCGTCAATGACGCGGAAGTCATCAATGCAAGCCACGAGCAGCGGCTCAATGATCGAAAGAATGTCTTCATAATTGCGGTCTCAGAAAAGGTACATTGAAGTTGGTTACGAAGAGCTCTTTTCCGAGATGACCGACTGGAGGTACGCCAGCATGAGCCCGCGATGATAGGCGGACAGATCGCGAGTCGCGGGCATGTAGTACGGATCGTCGATTGGCTTCTGCATGACGTCAGAGATGCGTACGGCAAATGCTCGTACCATTTGCTCGTTCGAGAGGTCGATCATCTCTTTCATTGCCGGAAACATTCGCGCGTAGTGCGAGAACATTGGGCAGACATCATTCCAAGTCGGATTCGGAATGGGTGGCCCTTGGTTGAAGACGACGACGCTCAATGCACCGCATCTGAAATCAATCGGGAAGTCCTGACTCGCGAGCAAATAGGGAGGGACCGGCGGACCAACTTGTCCCCAAGCTTGCCAGCCAGTGACATCGCCGAGTTGATAAACTTGACTAAAGACTTGTGTCCGCGACGGCGGCAAACCTTGAATCGGACCTGAGTTCGCCGTGACCGTAACCAACGCGTGACCGTTCGAGTCCGTCGTGACAAAGAACGGAAAGTCTCCCGCCAGCGCGCTCATCGGAATGTTGATGGAGATGAATGTCGAAGGCATGTCGATCGGCGAGAAGCTCAGCTTCTGTCCGACGAGCGGTTTTCCAAAACGCCGCGCATACAAATCGACCGAACAAGACTCGCCGGGATTCAGCCGCATGATCCAGTCGTCGATGTCCACAAACCGGCCATCGCGATCTTCCGCCAGTACCGGCCAAGGATTCTTCGGCGGCACAGGAATCTGAGGTGGAATACCGTTGGCCGCAGGGTCGGTCGGTGCATCCGGCGTCAACAAACAAAGACGATGTTCCTGCAACAGCGTGAGTTGATCATCGCTCAAGGCTATTTCCGCGATACGGCCCGTTGTCTCGTAGGCCGTCTTGCTGGAATCGAGGTACGTACCGAGCAACGTCGGCTGCAACTGCCCCACTTGATAATCGGTCTCAGACGGCATGATCGCCGGCCACATCTGGTTCACGACGGATTCACCGCCTGTCGTCTGAAACTGCACCGAGTTCCCCAGGTCGACAATCAACTTTTTGCGTTGCGAGTCGACTCGGCAAGGAGTTTGCCAAAACATCGTTGCATCGACGGGCAGGGGTGCTGGCGGCGGATCATTCGTTGTCACAGTGGGAGGTGCAGGATGCGGTGGCCCCGTTAGTGCGGACGGTTGATAGCAAGGCATCGTTGGCGGGTTGCAAAACGTTTTGGACATCCGCCGCTCAGCCACAATCTGCCGAGGCTCACCGACGTAATACGGCCCAATCACTCCGACCACTCGACCAACCAAATTGTTCGGCGGATCACTCGGATTGATCGTGAAGTTATCCAGGATCAGCTTGATCGAAACTTGATTCCCGTTCTGTGCGGCGATTGATTGAAGCAACGTCAAATACGGGGAACTCGTAATGTTTCCCTGCCATTGCAGATCGCGTAGCACAGACTGAAACACACCGCTCATCGGAGCGGCACCCGTTGAAGCGGCTGCATTCGCTCCCCAAAAGTCGCGCATGTTGCAGGTCTGAAGAGTGCCGCTCACCCACGTGTCATCCGCGAGCACCACGGAAATCGGCACACCAAACATCCCGGTCACACGCCGCTGATCGACATCCAAATCAACCAACTTGCCGCTACCCAACATCCCCGGAATCGTTCCCGGCCCCATCGGATTGGACGTGACCTTCTTGCCGATCACCGGATCAACCGCCGGATCAATCGAGTTGACCCCGTCTTTGTTCGTGGCCCCGCGCACCGTGCAGTTGCGAAATAGAAACTGGCAATCCCCATTCGTATTCCAGTCTCCACCGCTCGCGCCAAAGAACGGATAGTCCGGATTGAAGTAGGGCGGAAAGTTATTCAGCGTCGGCACATTCGCAAAAAAAATGCCTACAAACGTCAGACGCGGAGGATCGAGGTAACTCATCAGTAGTCCCTTTCAAAGAGGCAACTCTTGGCCGTCACCAGCAACCTACGGTCGCTCAGATCACACCGCAACCGAACGAAAGACCAACATCTGTCAGAATGCCGCGAGATCACTCGTGCCCGGCTTGCAGATCACCTCGCTGTCCCAAATACTCCCGCCCCGCGACAACACCCGTTGCATTTTCCTCCGTGCTCTCATCATCGTGCCAACGAAATCATTCAGGGACCGTAGCTCAACGGTTAGAGCAGAGGACTCATAAGCAGAGCCGAGAGTTCTCGAAAAACACCAAAGACATCGTGTTTTACAGGCTATTCCTCGTTTTTTTATGATTGCCAAACAAGCCTAAAAACACTCGTTTGACACCCCTCGCGGGTGTCACTGACACCCGGTATTAGACCTGGATTTGGTCGATCCTTTTGTGGTGGCGGGAACCGGACAATGATCGACGTGAAGACAGAAACTCTGATTCGATTTCAAGAGGCCGGACGTTTCATACCCGGCGAGCCAACAGTCAGCACGTTACACCGCTGGCGAGCATCAGGTGTTCGCGGTGTGAAACTCGAAACGCTGTTGGTCGGTGGAACACGCTTCACATCAACCGAAGCCATCGCCCGCTTCATTGCTGAGCAGAACCGCGACGAGCAACCGCAACCGGCGTTTACAGCCAAGCAACGCCGAACGATGGCCGAAACCGCGAGCCGCTTGCTTGAAGAAATGGGCCTCTGACCGATCAGCACGGGCGGACGATTCCACGTTGCGGGCGACGATAGCCTTCGTCGTCTCGGCCATGATGATCGGGAGCCAGGTGGGGGCATTCACGCCGCGTCGCGTGATCGACAGACTTTCCGCTGACTCCGACCGCGCGGCCGGCAGCGTCACGAGACGTTGACGAGTCCAACTGTGGCAAATTTTCCATAGTTGATCCGGACTGATTCCCCTTGCGAATTTTCATCCGTTCTTTCGCTTGCAGGTCGTAAATCTCCCTCACCCGCGATGCGACCATTGAGAGTTGTGACGGACTCAACTGCCGACGATGCAGGTTGAGCGACATGACATAGGCCACCGGATCGGTGATCAGCAGCGTCAAGAACGACCGCACTATTTGCGCCAGGATCGACGTGGGGCGGTCAGGGTGACTCAGGCATCGTCCAGACAAACGCGACCAGCGGAGAGAGGCACAACAGAGCGACCAGCGGAGTGGCAACTCACTGGCTCGCGGTGTTGTTGGTGGTGTTCAAGAAAAAAAACCGCCGTCACCGCCGTTGAT
>JAYUFI010000372.1:0-2146 GCA_043738805.1 Planctomycetaceae bacterium
GTGCCAGACACTCGTGTGTCCACTCAGCAGCTTCACAGGCCAGCTAACATGAGCGCTGGGGCTGCTTCAAACGGTTAGGTCCGTTTTTGTCTCTCACAAAAGTGTGACGGTCGTTTTCAATGGTCGCAGACGCGGAAAGAGGAATCCATGAGTTCAACCAGCCAATCACCTGCGGAAACTTGCGTTGAGAGTCACCTTGGCGTTTGCGGCGGGAAGCCGTGCATTGCGGGGACGCGGATTCGTGTGCAAGACGTGTTCGTGTGGCATGAGTTGCAGGGACAGTCGGCGGACGAAATCGTGTCTCGGTTTCCGCAGCTCACGATGGCGGACGTTTACGCCGCGCTGTCGTACTACTGGGACCACCGCGACGAGATTCAACGCGACATGCAGGCCGAGTCGGACTTGGTGCCCCGCTTGCGTCAACAGTCGGTTTCGCCACTCGCCGAAAAGTTAGCCGCCACCAATGGCTAGGACGATTCGCTTCCATCTCGACGAGCATGTTGACCCGACCGTTGCGACGGCGCGGAGTCGATGTCAGCACGACGGCGGAACGGAATCTCATCGGCGAGGATGGTCGTGACCGACGACGGCAAGGTCCGCTCCGGCATCAAACTCCGCCAGACCGACACCGACCTGCTGCTCCGAGACGCCGAAGACAACGAGTTCGCGATCACCGTTCAATCTTGGTTTCTACGCCGCGCGTCGTCGTGGAACCTCGGCCACGGAAGGCTCGCGTCCTGCAAGTTCGAGCCAGAGTGTTCGGTATTGCGCGACGATTTGGACAATGTCGTAGCGCTCGCAAACTCGGCGTCGTGCGGCTTGTCCAAGCCTGATCCGATCCGTAGTCGGCAGGTTCAATAGTTCGGAAATCGCTTCGCCAAGTTGTTGCGGACTTTGCTTCGGAACGATCCTGCCGGTGTCACCAACGACCTCGGTGCATTCACCGACATTGGTCGCTACGCACGGTACACCGCACGCCATCGCCTCACCAACGACGTTGGGAAAGCCTTCCGTCGTCGATGAACAGACCGAAACATCCAAGCTCGCGTCAACTGCGGCGGGGTCAGACCTCACCTTGAGCAGATGAAATTGATTCCGCAATCCGACTTCGTCGATCCAGCTCCAAATATCCGACGATGTGTAAACTTGATCGGCACCGACCAAAAGAAACTGAGCATTCGGGATGCGATCGGCGACCACGCGAGCGGCACGCACGAATGTCCGATGATCCTTGTGCGGATGAAAGCGTCCCATCAGTCCGACCAGCGGCGTGTTATCGGTCAGGCCCAATTCCTGTCGTACACGCTGCCTCGCTGTGGGATCGGGGCGGAACTCGCTGAGGTCAAACCCGTTCGGAATGACTTGCAACAAATCAGGTGCGTAGCCGACTCGGCAATGTGCTTCACGAGCCGCCTCGGCACACAGGACGATTCGTTCGGGCATCCACCGCGAGAGCTTGCCGCCGATCCACGCGGTCAGACGCATCGCTCGCGAGTCGATGTTGGGATCGAGTGTACTATGGCGAATGTTCCAAGCGACTGGACAATCGTGCCGTGCGAGCTTCGCCGCCAAGCCACCATAGAGATTGCTGAGGTACATCCAGCCTTGCACCACATCTGGCCGAAACTGTTTCAACTCGTGAGCCAGTGTCACGATGTCGAGCGGGTTTGGTACGCGACGCCGCAGGATGTCCATTCCCAAGACGGGGATGCCCGACTTTTCCAACTGCTCTGCGACCGCCCCGCAGGAGTCCAAGCAGAAGACCTTCATGTCGAACTCATCGGCTGACAGTCGAGTCAGCACGCGCCCCACCATCCGCTCGGCTCCGCCGACGCCCGTTCCATTGACGACCACTGCCAGACGCACTCGCTCCATGACCTCGCACCACTTCCTATGAGAAGACATTGATCGCTGGGCTTGTAACACACGAGCGAAAAACGCCACAACGCGAGTCCGACACTCGTCACGCCGCTTTGGACGACGCTTCCCACGTTTGCATCACTTGAATCACATCGGCTTGCAAAGGAGTAGCTGCTCGTCGGAAATTGGGTCCATCGGACTTTGGTGTGGGTGGTTGAATGAATAGAAGGTTCGTCCGGAGGGCGGATTCGTGCAAGGCAAAGAGCTTTATCAGCAGGTGTTGGGC
>JAYUFI010000373.1:0-2143 GCA_043738805.1 Planctomycetaceae bacterium
CTTGTTCGGCTCCGGCTGCCCCGCCGCGTTCAACTTGCGAGCCGCCGTGATGCGCCGATCCGAGAACGTCAACTCGTCCGCGTCCTCGATGTGCTCGCCACTGATCGTGACCTCGACTTGAGACCCAACCTTGGCCCCCATCGGAATCGTCGTCAGCAACCGTGGAGCAGGTAGGCCGACCGACTGAGCGAATGAAACTGCGGCGACACTCAACGACGCACCGCAGATCAACACCGCAAGGAACTTTGAACGGAAACGCAAGTTACAAGTCATGTTCCACTCTTCCTCAATTGATGGCGTTCTTACTGCTGCCCACGAAGTTGGGCGCGAACAGTCATAAGTATCTTGCCAAGTTTGTTCTGTCCGGTGCCATCGGCACCGCAGCCCCAGTAGTAATCGCCGGGAGCGCTTTCAACCAATTCTTCATCTCCGGTTTGAATGAGACGATCACGGATGTCTTCATGGGTTTGAAATTTGCGAAGGACAGCCTGATACATGATTTGGTCTTTTACGGATTCCCAATCAGGCCGAAGCGGGATGGATTTGTTACGTCCGTTGCCTTTCGCGTCGCCTGGCGTCCGAGAAGAACGAATCGTTTCCTCATAATCCGTTCCAGCGAATTTTTGGGCCTGAAAGTAGTGTTCCACGGTTGGCCAGTATTTGCCGTCGAGTTCGAAGCCATGCGACGAGTAGTTGCAGAAGTCACCGAATTCGTCAGTTCTGGTATAGAAGTAGATTGTCATTGCGAAAGTTTAGCAGTGTGGATTCGCGAGATAACAAATTCTTCCAGTCGTAGGACGGGCACTCTTGCCCGTCAGTAGTTGCTCGAAAAGAGACGGGCAAGAGTGCCCATCCTACAAGTCACACTAATGATTGAAGAGGAATTCTTTCGTATTGATCAACGCCCAAATGAGATCTTGGTAATTCGCATTCGCGGCGGTGCCGGGTTCATTCAAATAGTCAATCGCGGTCTTCAGTTCTTGCGGGCGCGGTTCGCGCGAGAAGGCGGCGAGATACAGCTCGCAAATTTTCGCTTCGGCGGGTTTGTCTTCTTTCGCGAGGCGTTCGGCTCGGCCGGTGGGAGCGGCGAGCTTGGCTTTTAGCTCGGCCGCGTTGAGCAAGTGCAGGCTCTGCGCGAGGCTCGATGATTGGACCCGTTCGCATTCGCAGACGCTCTCGGCTTCGGGGCGGCCGAAGACTCGCAGGAATTGCGATGAGCGGTTGTAGCTGTTGTCGGGCAGAGCGACCGCTCGCGTTCCCGGCGGGAGATTGGCGAAGTCGGTCTGAGTCCCCGCCAGCCGGTCGATCGCGTCGAGCAGCACCTCGGCCTGCAAGCGGCGCGGGTAGTAACGCGAGTAGTTCTGTCGATCGACGACGTTGTGCTCGTTCGGCACTTCGCTCAACTGATAGGCGCGCGATAGTGTGATGACTCGCACGAGTTCCTTCAGATCAAACCCGCTGGCCACAAAATGTTTTTCGAGAGCCTCCAGCAGAGCGGGATTCGTCGGCGGGTTCGTGTCGCGGATGTCGTCTTCCGGTTCGATCAAACCGCGCACGAAGAAGTGCTTCCAATAGCGATTGACGAGCGACTTCGCGAAGAACGGGTTGTTCTTCGAACCCATCCAATCAGCGAGCTTGAGTCGCGGGTCTTCATCGGCGGCGATCTCCGGAATCGCATCGCCGAGCGCGCCGGGCTTGAGCGGCACTCCCGTCTTCATGTTCGCGGCGACGGCGATCCCGCGTTTGTGGAAAATTAAATCCTCGCCGCGCGTCCCTGACGGCTTGCGTCCGACCTGACTGAAGAACGCCGCCAGCAAGTAATAGTCGTCCTGGCTCCAGCGTTCAAAAGGATGATGATGACACTGGGCACACTGCATGCGAACGCCGAGGAAGAGTTGAGCCACATCCTCGATCTGCTGCTTCGGCTCTTTGACTCGCTTGTACCACGCGACCGGCGGGTTGCCGATCACGGTGCCGGTGGCGGCGAGCAGCTCGCGGACGAACTGGTCGTAAGGCTTGTTGGCGAGAAAGCTGTCTCGCACCCACGCATGAAACGCGAAGTTGGAAACCGTGTCGCTCTCGTCGTCACGGCGATTCTTCAACAGCGCCGTCCATTTGTTGGCAAAGAAGTCCGCGTAGTCGG
>JAYUFI010000374.1:0-5670 GCA_043738805.1 Planctomycetaceae bacterium
CAGCCTCTGAGAGGCTGACTCCTCTCAACGTTCGCGTATTTACGAAGCCAGTTACTTCTCGTCCTCTTCTTCGACATCAACAATCTTGCCTTCCGGCGAAATCTTGATGGTCAGTTCTTTCTTGTCTTTGGTGATGATCTCGACCTCGTACATCGAGACCACTTCTTTCCCGTCCTTCATCGTCGTGACTTCTTCGCAGTCTTCGTACTTGGCTCCGGGATAATCTTTGTCAAGCGTCTTGCGCACGGCTTCCGGGAGCTTTTCGCGAGCGATCGGACGCTCGATCTCTTCGATCTTCCCATCCGCATCGGTGACGACCTCGATCTCTTTGCCGTCGTCCTTCAATAGGACTTCGTACTTGGTCACATCCTTTTCGACCTCTTTAATTGCCGACAGCAACTCACCTTTCGGGAAGCGTTTCAACACCGATTCCCTGACCGACTTCGGTAGCTTATCGACGGGAATTTTTTCCTCTTCAGCCAAGCCTCTTGCCACGAACGCAGCCGCAATCAACGACAAACCCAACATCACACAGCGCCATCGAGACATTGCTTCAATCCTTGTTCAAACGCGGTTTACCTCGTCGGACTCTCATTGAGCCACGTGCCAAAGCGGTGCGAATGATAGCCGAGGTTTTTAAGTCCTTTGTGAGCCGACGATAAGTTTTTCCTCAGTCTCGATCGCTTTCTTCGAGTTTTCACGCACATGAGGCAAACATTATCGACGCTTCAGCAGACCTTCAGGTGGAAGCGGTATAAGCCTCGAAAGTTCAAGACCACCGCAAATGACAGCGGGCTCAAGCAGGTGCAACCGCATGTGCCACAGTCGCGATCTGAGACTGCCTCGCGGGGATTGTTCATCGTTTGAAAATCAATAATGGAGTGTGTGATGTTGGTAAATCCTTTTGACGCATGGAGGCGACCGATACGAAATTCAACGGTGCATGGTCAGCCAAGTTTACGAGATGTCGTGGAAAATGATTCGATCTTGACCGGCATAACGGTGGGGTCATTGGCCACGGAGGTAGCACCCCAAACACCGGTGGCGGTCAATGTCTTCGCTTCAGGACGTGCCCCAGAACTTTCGGGGATGGTTCCATCTGAGGGTTTCGACGAGCAACAGCGTCATCGTTTGGCAGGGACGAGTCCGCCAGACGATCGTTTGTGCGAAGACATCGAGCATTTCCTCAAGTCAAATCCCTTCAAGACGGTGATTTACGGCGGCTATGAAAACGGCGAACCAACTCGCCTCGTGGTCTCTTTCGCTGACCAAGCCGATGAGATTGCGGCGCAAATTGGCAAAATGTTGTTGTTGGAAAGTTCGGCAGGTCCGGCATCTGAGCATGGTGCGATTCATGCACAGGTAAAGACCTACGGGGACTGACTCGCGGTGTGGGCAGTTAACGGTCCGTTGTTCACACCACGCTCGCGGAAGTCGGTCTTCCGCGAGCGTGAGCGAGTCACGCGGTCGAATCGGATCGTTGTTGATCATGTCGATAGATTCTCTCAAGCGGATGCCGCTGAAAGTCCGGCTAAGTTTTTGCTAATAATCCAAGACCCGCCTTGTTGCTGAAGTGACAAGTGAGGACCATCTCGGCATAAATGGAGTTCCAGCAGCAGCGCGACAGTGAACATTTTTACGTTTCGCGGTTGCTCAAGTGAGTCGTGGTATGGAGATCACCGGATCATGGATTGGGGGCCAGCAGTATCCGTTGCTGAAGATCGCGGTCTTGTTTCCGCGAGGACTACGGGCATACGGCGAGCGATTCAGTCGCGCGGCTTCACGTTGATCGAGTTGCTGGTGGTTATCGGGATCATTGCCGTTTTGATGTCGTTGCTGCTCCCTGCTGTCCAGCAAGCGCGTGAGTCGGCTCGTCGCAGTCAGTGTAAGAACAACCTGAAACAAATTAGCTTGGCGTTGCACGCTTATGAGTTGTCGAACCGACTCTTCCCACCAGCCGGTTGCGTTCAACTGGGGTCTCAATTGCAACCTTGGTCAGTTCCCGTGCGATTACTTCCGCTCATTGAGCAGGTTGACGTTTGGAAGCAGATCGACTGGACTCAGTCTTGGGAAACTCAGTTCAACATCACGTCCACTCGAATTCCGCTCTACTTGTGTCCCTCCGAAATCCACGACCGGCTGCGAGTGGATTCGACCGATGGCCCATCTTATCCGATCAACTACGCGGTGAACTCGGGCAGTTGGTTTGCCTTCGACAGCACTACCGGGCGATTCGGTGATGGGGCATTTGGAACCAACGCGAGCATAGGCGCTCAACACTTTCGCGATGGCCTGAGTTCGACGCTGGCGTTCGCGGAAGTTAAAGCGTGGCAGCCCTGTTTTTCGGACAGCGCGAATCCCAGCTTTTTCGGAGCACCAATTCCCACGTCGGCCGCAGTGCTCGCGACTTATGGTGGCGAGTTTGACGATGACGGCCACGCCGGATGGTGCGACGGTGGCACGAACCAAACGGGGTTCACCTCCACGTTTGGACCGAACACTCCGGTCTCGTATGTGATTGCGGGAGTGACCTTTGATATCGACTTCATCTCGATGGCCGAAGGAGAAGCCGCGACGACGATGACTTATGCCGCCGTGACCGCTCGGAGCCATCATCGCGGGATAGTCAACACGCTCATGATGGATGGCTCAACGCGCGCGGCGAGCAGCAATATCGACTTGAAAGTCTGGCGAGCGCTCGCCACTCGCGCGGGAGGCGAGGCAGTTGGTAACTGATAACGCCGTCAATGATTCAGGAACTTGAGCAAAAGCCTTTTCGCGATGTTGTAGGACGGGCACTCTTGCCCGTCATCACACACGCGGCGGGCAGGAGTGCCCGTCTTACAAACGTCTTCTCGGCAGCGACTCGAATGACTGGCCAAATTTTTTCACGGACAATGACTTCTGAGTAATGATTAGCCACGCCATCAAGCCAAAGCCGCCGGTGCCTCAGTGACAATTTGGAAATGAAACTCTGAAACGACCGGCTTCTCGCGTGCATCGTCGGCGGATCGTTCATTAGGCACGCAAGCTGCTTTCGTCACGTGTGACGGATTCTGTTGTGCGGAAACGTATTCAACGGATTGACGTATTCAACGGATTGACGAAATGCATGTTTTATTCGTTCACCAAAACTTTCCAGCTCAGTTTCGGTATCTCGCGCCGCGTTTGGTGCGGGATTTCGGCTGGCGCTGCTCGTTCATTACGGAGCGAGCGGAAGGCGAACTTCCCGGCGTCGAGAAGATCGTCTACTCCGAAAAAGGGGGTGCGGTCGCCTCGAATCACATCTGCTCGCGCAACTTTGAGAACGCGGTCTGGCAAGCGTCAGGTGTTTATCAAGCACTCAAGCGACGTCCGGATATTGAACCGGATTTGATTGTCGCGCATACGGGGTTTGGGTCGTCGTTGTTCTTGCCGTTTTTGTACGACGCGCCGATCATCAACTTCTTGGAATACTTTTATCGTCCGTCGGGACAAGACATGGGGTTTCGACCCGACTTGCCCGTCGATGAAGAATCGTTGCTGCGGATCAAAACCAAGAACGCGATGATTTTGTTGGACGTTGAGAATTGCGATCGAGGTTGGGCACCGACGAACTATCAACGTGAGTTCTTTCCGCCGGAACTACGTTCCAAGATTGACGTGATCTTTGACGGGATCGACACGGCCATTTATCACCGTCGCTCGAACCCTCAACGACAAGTGGCCTCGGGAAAGTTCATTCCGCCTGGCGTGCGCGTCGTCACGTATGTCGCGCGCGGCTTCGAGAAGATGCGCGGCTTCGACATCTTCATGCAAACGGCGAAACGGATTTACGAACAATATCCGAACGTGATCTTCGTCGTCGTTGGCTCCGATCGCGTGCATTACGGCTCCGACTTGTCGTACATCAAAGAGGCGAGCTTTCGCGAGCACGTCATGAAGGGTGACGAGTACGACTTGTCGAAATTCATCTTCACCGGTTCGGTTTCCGAAGATTCGCTGGCTGAGATTTTGTCGATCAGCGATTTGCACATTTATCTGACCGAGCCGTTCATCGCGTCATGGTCGATGGTCGATGCGATGTCGTGCGGGGCGGTCGTGCTGGCGTCGGATCAGCGGTGCGTTCGCGAGTACATCAAGCCGGGAGAGAACGGTTTGTTGGCGGACTTTTTTGATGTGGAAGATCAAGCCCGACAAGCGGTCGAAGTGCTGCGCGATCCGGCGAAATATCAACCACTCAGCGAGGCGGCGCAGCGCACGGTCGCAGAAAATTATTCCGTCGAAGTGGCGCTGCCGCGTTTGAAAACATTCTTTGAAACGATCGCCGCCAAGAAACGCGAACCGAGCGTGCGTGCCGCAGTGCTCGTGCGCGATGGTACGACCAAGCGTGTCGCGAGTGACCGTGAGGCAAATCTGAAACGTGACGCTTTGCGTAACGCTTCGACGGTGGCTCCGAGTTTTCAAAGTTCTGCGGTTGCGTCATCGGCGATTGTCCCTGTTCTGACACGACCGGCGGTTGCAGCACCAACGAGTGGCTCGCCTGATCCCTTGAAGGTTGGACTGATCCCTGTTTTAGGGGATCAAACCTTTCGGCCATCTGCCGGTGCTCGCAAAGACAAAGAGATTGCGGCGGCAGTGGAACGGTTGCAACAACTCAGCAAAAGTTGTCTCTCAGTGAATGACTGGATCGAGTTGTGCCGCGAGTACGTCGGAACTTCCGCGAAGGTTGCGGACTTGGGTTGGCATCACGATCAGATCGACATCGCTCGGCTGATGTTTCGCCTTCAGCAATGGAAGCCGCAGGTCATCGTCGATGCGAGCGCCGGTCTGGGTGCGACGTTGCTGTTGTGGACGCGAGTCGCTCAGGGTTTCGCGCGGCTAATGGCGACAGGATTTCCGGGGCAGCCGCTGCCTCAAGATCGGTTGCCGTTTTTGGAATCGTTCGCGCGCGACAAACAGCGGATCAACTTCGTCAGTGAAGTCAGCTCGGCTCAACAACTCAGTGACTCGGTGAAGAGTTGGTTAGAGAAGCGTTCGATTGACTTCTTGTTTCTCGATGGCAACCGCCCATTCGCCGAAGTTGCGGCGATGTTTCAAGCGTTGGCCGCTCACGTCCGGCCCGGAGGCTTGATCGCTTGGGATGGGCTTCGTTCGCGGAGCGCGATGATCTCCGATGCGGACGGCGGCCAAGTGCTTTGGGAGCGACTCAAGACTCAATTTCCGCGACAGGCGGATTACCTCGACGGCGTTTCGCTGCCGAGCGGAGGCATCGCGATGATCGTGCTGCCATGAATTTGAACAACGTCGACTGCTCACAACATCTCTTTTTGAAAAGTTCGCACACCATGTCAGAGACCCTTTCACCGACACGAGCCTTGGCCGAACGCATTGACCGCGAGAACGCCATCACCCTGACGGAAATGAGTCCGAATCCCGCCTCCTGGGAACGGACGAATTGCCGGGCGTGCCTCTCCAATGATTTGATCGAGGTGCTCAATCTTGGGAATCAGCCGCCGGCGAACTCGTTCGTGAAGCTGGCCGACTTAGATCAGACTGAAGCTCGATACCCGTTGTCACTGCGGCTGTGCGAAGCGTGTGGCATGGTACAGCTTGGCCATGTCGTGCCGCCCGAATTGCTGTATCGCTCGTACTTGTTCTTCACGTCGAGTTCGCAATGGATGGCGGATC
>JAYUFI010000375.1:0-2139 GCA_043738805.1 Planctomycetaceae bacterium
GCCGAGGTCTTCTGCGGCGTCCGCATGTTGTGTGCTCGCTGTCACACGCACCCGTTCGAGAATTGGACGCAAGAGGATTACTACGGCCTCAATAGTTTCTTCAATCAAGTGACGGCGAAGGCCGATCCGCGCCTGGTCGGTATCCCGAACGCCCGCTCGGTGAGCCTTCAACTCGCGGCAGGCTTCGCCACGAACCCGCGTTCCGGCCAAGCACAACCGCCGCGATTCCTCGGCGGGATTCAACCTCCCGTCTCAGTTGGTTCCGACCGCCGAGTTCAATTCGCGACGTGGTTGGCCGCTCCCGATAACCCGATGTTCGCGCGGAGCCTCGCCAATCGTTTCTGGAGCTACTTCTTCTCGCGAGGCATCGTCGATCCGGTCGATGACCTGCGCACGACGAACCCTCCGATCAATCCCGAACTGCTCGACGCACTGACCAAAGATTTCATCGAGCACCGCTTCGACGTGCGGCACTTGATACGCCGCATCGTCACATCGCAGACCTATCAGCGCAGCAGTCTCGCGAACGACAGCAATCGGCACGACACGCTGAACTTCTCACACGCGCTGCCCCGCCGCATCCCCGCCGAAGCGCTGCTCGATTCGCTCGTCCAAGCCACTGGTGTGATTGAGCAATTCGGCGGAGCGCCCGCCAATTTCACCGCCGCGCAACTTCCCGACGCCGAGATTAACAGCGACTTCCTGGCGCTCTTCGGCAAACCTCAACGAGCCGACGCCTGCGAATGCGAACGGGACGGCGACAGCAACATGCTCCAAGCTCTGCACCTGATCAACGGCCAGTCGATCCTCCGCCGAGTCACCGACCCCAACGGCCGCGTGGCTCTACTGCTGAAACAGACTCCCGCTCTCACCGAGGACCAACTGATCGAAGACCTCTACCTGTGGTCTCTTGCCCGCCGCCCAACGGAGAAGGAAACCGAAGTCGCCAAAAAACACTTCGCAACCTACGGCGATCAACAACGTCCCGATGCCACTCAAGACCTGATGTGGAGCTTGCTCAACAGCCGGGACTTCTTGTTGGTACGATAAACTCTTGTTGGCGCGGTGAGTTCGCGAATTGTGGCGACGAAAGATGTTGGCTATCGAACTCAGATTAGCCGGAGCACTCAGTGCCAGAATTTGTCGGAGCGTTTATGGACAGTTGTCAAATTCGTTCCCAATGTCGCCGAACTCGTGAGTGTTCGGACCGAGGTCTCACGACTTCGTATATCGAACACGAACGCGATTTTCTTTGAGCATCCGAAACTTGCATTCCTCCTAGGACTGAGGCAACCTGCTGATCAATTCCAAATGACACCGCAATCGGATCGACCCGTACTAGGCCGCGCGATTCACTTTACTGTTCGGCAATACCGCCACCGATTGAGGCTGTTCCAAGTCCCTGCTGGAAGGCTCTGCTATGAAACAAAGGAAACTCGAACGCGAGATCGGCCAAGTTGTGCAGCGAATCCTTCCCTTAACGCGAAAGCATCCGAGCATCGGCAAAAAGGAGTTTGAGGAAATCCATGCTGAGATCATCAAGTCTCTTCACGAGAACACCAAGAAGGGCATGGACCTCATCACTCAGAAAACAGCCCGGGTAATACGCGATTTGCCGAACGAGTATGGTGCGCTGCCGGAAGAGCAAAGGTCATGGGAAGCCCTCATTGGATACCTTTATGCAAAGTACCTAAAAGAGCTGGGGAAGCTTGCCTAGCAAAGCGTTGGTCTGACCGGAATAACGAATGGTTCTAGGAGGAACCAAATAACGGCATCACACAAACGGCTCTTGGCACCGTTTATCTCTCCCAGTGCTTCCAGATAGCCACAGACATCCGCAGCGGTGACGTTTTCGATCTTTCGTTGAAAGGCGCGGTAAAAGTTCTCCATCCGCACTCCGAGCCAATCCGCCTCCTTCGGCTGACGGCACATCGTTGCCGCGATTTGCTTCGCCGTTTCCAGCGGTGACTGATGGGCTCCGCAAGCGAGTGTCTCCTCTCCGCTTTCGTGTTTTGCATTACCTTCCATTTTGATCGCCTCCAACTGTGGGGATATCAGAGTTAGGCAGCGTGCAGTGCTAACAGTGTTAGGCAGCACGCTGCCTAACACGCTATCGCGATCCCCAAAAATCTCAACCGA